>JBBILK010000042.1:0-10997 GCA_037444965.1 Actinomycetota bacterium
CTCGTCCTCGCCGTAGGCGGTGCCGGCGCCCGTCTCGACGACGAGGCGGTAGTGGTAGGTCGTCCCCGGGGTGAGGCCGTACAGGAAGGCGGAGGCGTCGGACTCCTCGCCGGCGTCCAGTTCGAACGGCGTGGTCTGGGAGCCGTAGGACGTGTCGGCGCCGTATTCGAACCAGTACGACGACTCGAGCCCGTTCGCGTCGATCGCGCCGCTGAGCTGCGCCTCGGTGGCGGTGACGTTGGTGGCCAGCCCGGTAGTCGCGGTCGGCGGCGACTCGGTGCCCAGCGTGCCCGCCGTTCCGGCACCGGCCGGATCCGCAGCCACGAGCAGGACGGCGACCGAAGCGGCCACCAGCGCCAACAGCGCTTTGCCCGTTCCCGTGCGCACCGGGAAGCCGGCCTTCATCCATCTGCCCAACGCGACCATCTCAACCTCCAACGTCTTCTGCCCACGCCTCAACGAGCGGAGCGTCAGCTCCGACGGTGGTCGCCATGCCACCGGACGCGAGCCCTGCCTTCTCGAGCGCCTCCCGCACCAGCGCCTCGGACGGCGCCTCGTAGAGCAGGAAGCACGCGTCGTCCTCGGGCACGTACACCGAGCGCAGGAAGCGGATCGGCCTGCCGTCGGCGCGCAGCTCCTCGACGGTGCGGCGCGCGCGCGCTGCCGTCTGCTGCAGGGCCGCCCAGCCCGCATCGAGCCGGTTCAGCTCGACCAGGTAACGGCGTGGTGCCTCTGCCAGCCTCCGGGCGCGCGCTGCCACGGGCACATGCTGGGAGCCGCACGCCCGATTCGCAATCGTGGAAATCCACAGAGAATTGCCTCGGACGTGCTCGAGCCGCCCGAAGGCGTTCCCCCGCGGAGCGCGCGGTCTGGGGGGCGCTAGCTACTCGTCAGCCGCTCGCGGATCGCCTGCGCGATCTTCGCCGCCACCTCGGGGAGATCGCGGGCCATGTGCTGGAAGTTCTGGCGGGTCATCACGATCAGGAGCAGCGGCGACGTGGCCGCAACGGTGGCCGTTCGCCGCTCCGTCTCGATCAGCGCGATCTCGCCGAAGAAGTCCCCCGGGCCGAGGTTGCGCAGGTGCTTCCCCTCCTGCGTGACCTCGGCGGTGCCCTCCTCGATCGCGAAGAACTCGTAGCCGATCCTTCCCTCGGCGACGATCACCTTGCCGGCGGGGAGGTCGATCTCGTCGGCCCAGCGGGCGACCTGGCGGCGCTCGTCCTTCGAGAGCGACGCGAAGAGCGGGATTGAGCCGAGTCGCGCCTCGTCCACCGTGTTCCTCCTCGGTCTCGTTCGGAAGGCTGCCTATTCTCGCACGGACGTCAGCGCCCGAGATACCCGCCGTCGACGGGGAGCACCGCGCCGTTGACGTACCGAGCGGCGGGAGAGACGAGAAAGCCGACCGCGTCGGCGATCTCCTCGGGCTCACCCCAGCGACCGGCCGGGATCCGGCTCGTGATACCGGCCCGCTGGCGCTCGTCGGCGTAGAACGGAGCGGTGAGATCGGTCAGGATCCAGCCCGGGGCGACCGCGTTGACCCGGATCCCGAGCGAGGCCCACTCGTTCGCCTGCGACTTCGTCAGCTGCGCGATGCCGCCCTTGCTCGCCGAGTAGGAGGCGTCCTGAGGGCCGCCGAAGAACGACAGCATCGAGGCCAGGTGGACGATCCGGCCGGAGCGGCCCTGGCTGACGAACAGGCGTGCCGCGGCACGTGAGACGGCGAAGGCGCCGACGAGGTTCACGTCGATCACCTGACGGAACTCGTCGAGCGGGGCCTCGAGGGCCGCCTTCGGGTACGCGAGGCCCGCGTTGCAGACGCACATGTCGAGGCGTCCGAGCCGCGCGGCCACCTCCTCGACGGCCGCGTCGGCGGCCTCGGCGTCCCCGAGGTCGCACTGGACGACGGCGACGCGGCGCCCGAGCGCGGTGGTCTGCGCCTCCGTCTCGGCCGCGTCGGCGCGCTGGACGAGGCCAAGGTCGGCACCGAGCTCGGCCAGGCGCACCGCGATCGCCCGGCCGATGCCCCGGCTCGCTCCCGTGACGAGCGCGACCTCGCCCTCGAGAAACCGGACGAACGTCTCGGCCACGGCCGAACCCTAGATGATCCGCGGAAACCGGCGCTCCGCCGCGACGACGAAGCCGGTGCCGTCCCACGCGAACGTGTCGACACGGAGCTCGCGCGCGTCGGTCGCAACGACGTGGAGGCCGCTCGCCTCGCCGTGACGGCGGGGCCTCGGCCGGCCCAGTCCGGGCGCGGTGACGACGACCGCGCCGTGCCGCTCGCCGGCTCCGACCTCGAACTCGCGACGCCCGACGACGACGCTCTGGTGCACGTGCCCCGAGAGGATCAGGTCCGCTCCGGCGCGGGCGAGCTCCCCGAGCACCCGTCCTCGGCCGAAGACCGGACGCTTGGCCGTGCGCCACGGAGCCGAAACCAGGTGGTGGTGCAGAACCGCCACTCGCAGCGCCTCGGGCGGCGCCGCCTCGAACGAGCGTGCCACCTGCTCCAGCTGGCGCGGCCTGACGGCGCCTTCCTGGTAGAGCCAGGGCCGCACGGAGTTGACTCCGCAGACGACGAGCGTCGCGGAGCGGTAGCCGGGCTCGACGTCGCCCCAGACGCGCTCGAAGGCGCGAAACGTCTGCGTGAACCGTGCCGGCGGGAGCGCGGGGATGTCGTGGTTCCCGGGAACGGCCAGCACCGGCGCCCCCAGCGAGCCGAGAAACGCGGCGGCGCGCTCGTGCTGCTCCGGGCGGTTCCGGTGCGTCAGGTCCCCGCTCGCGATCACGAGCTCCGGCCGAAGGCGGGCGACGTGCGCTCGCACCGCCGCCTCCACCGCGTCCCTTCCGCCGTCGTTCGCCCCGACGTGGAGGTCCGAGACGTGGACGATTCTGGCGGTCACGACGGGTAGCCTAGGGGAATGCTCGCCGCGTTCTTCGCGATGATCGCGGCCTACGTGAGCGTCGCGGGCCAGGTCGCGGACCTGTCGCCGCGGGAGAAGGCGGCGCTCCTCGTCGTCTCCTCGCCGCCGGCCCCGCGCGGGGTAGCGGGCGTGCTCGTCCACCCGTGGGAGACCGGCGAGCCACGGCCCCGCCGGGCGCTCGTGCTCGTCGACCAGGAAGGCGGGGCGGTCCGTGCCTACCCGACGCTGCCGCCCGAGCGGCCGGCGGCCGCCTACACCTCGTCCGGGCAGGCGTTCGCCGCCGGCAAGAAGGCGGCGCTCGCGCTCGCCGCGCGCGGCGTGCACGTCGACCTCGCGCCCGTGCTCGACTCGGCCGACGGCCCGCTCGGAAGCCGCCACTTCGCAAAGCCCGCGTACGCGGTCGCGTTCGCCCGCGGGCTTGCCGCCGGCGGCGTCGCCGCCTGCGCGAAGCACTTCCCCGGGCTCGGCTCGGCCGCCGAGTCGACCGACAGCCGCCGCCCCGTGCACGGCTCCGTCCGCGCGGCTGAGCTCGCCGGCTTCCGGGACGCCATTCGCGCCGGCGTTCCCTGCGTGATGGTGAGCCACGCGATCTACCCGCGCTTCGGAGCGCGACCGGCGTCGCTCTCGCCGGAGGCCTACACGCTTCTCCGCTCGACCGGCTTCGACGGGCTGGCCGTGACGGACGAGCTCGGCGTGCTCGGCTCGAGCGGCGCGCCCGCCTGGGCTCGCCTCGCCGTCCTCGCCGGCGCCGATCTCGTCCTCTTCTCGAGCGCCCGGGACGCACGGCGCGCGATCGACGAGCTCGTACCGCTCGCGCGGCAGGGTCTCCTCGACGAGCACGTGATCCGGGTGCTGCGGTTCCGGAGCCGGTTCCTTCGCTGACGGGGCGTCGCGGGCCGCCTCTATAGTTGAGACATGGCAGACGAGAGCGCCGAGATCTTCGACGACATCTACCTCGGCCTGCAGGCCGGCTACGCCGACCGCAAGAAACGCCGCGGCGAGGCGCTGTCGGCCGAGGAGCACGAGGCGCTCGGCCGCTGGGCGCGGCTCTCGACGAGGCGGAAGACGCTCGCGATCAGCGGCTTCGTGATCGGCACCTTCGGCCTCGGCTTCGCCATCGGCGGGCTCGTCTTCGGGCGAGGCCGCAAGGCGAGCGCGTAGCGGACGCGCTCGTCAGCCGGTTGCGCCCACCGCGAAGGCGACCACGTCGCCCGCCACCCGCTCCGGCTGTTCCCAGAGGACGACGTGCCCGGCACCCTCGTAGACGACGAGCTGCGAGCCGGGAATCGCCGCCGCCAGCGCCTCCTGGTCGACCCGAGGCAGGAACTCGTCGCGGTCTCCCCAGAGAATGAGCGTGGGTGCGGTGATCGCGCCAGTCTCGGTTGGCGGGGTGGCCTCGAGGAGGCCCTGAACGGCCGCCCGCCAGACGCTGGCCGGAACCTTCAGGCTCTCGCCGATCATCGCCTCGAGGAACGCCGCCGGAACGGAGCCGGAGACGGTGCTCTCGACGAACCGCCGGACGAACTCGGGGTCGATCGGGTCGCGGAGACCGGCCACCGACCGGGCGAACTCCACGGCGGCCGGCTTGTCGCGAAGGCTCCTCGGCGAGCCGATCAGCACGAGGCCGAGCGTGCGCTCCGGATGATCGACCGCGAAGCGTTGCGCGACGTAGCCGCCGCTGGAGCTCCCGACGACGACGGCTGCCTCGAGCCCGACCGCGTCCAGGAACGCCCCGACGTCCGCGGAGAGCTCCGCGAGTCCGTAGCCCGAGGACGGACGGTCGGCCTCTGCGTGGCCCCGCTGGGTCGGTGCGAACGCGTGGATCGACGGAGGGAGCTGCGAGAGCACAGCTCGAACGACCGCCACGAGTCGGCGAACGCGTGGAGGAAGACGACCGGGATGCCGGACCGCTCACCCTGCTCGGCGTAGGGCAGCCTCGGTCCGGTCGCGAGCCGGACCGACTTCAGCTCGGGTCTCATGAGGCAGGCCTCAGGGCCGGACGACCGACTACTGACCGTCGAGCTCGCCGGCTCTCCAGGCCTTGATGTACTCGCGGCAGTAGGGGTCGGCTCCCGTCAGGGCGTCGAGCGCGAGTCGAACCGGCCGCGAGCTCCGGTCGAGTGCGAGCGAGCGCGCCGGGCTCGTCGTCAGCGGGTCGACGATCCCGCTGTCCGCTCCCGCCTCGATCGCGAGGAGCAGGAAGGCGTCGTTGACGAGCCGCCGTTGCGGAATCCCGAAGCTGACGTTGCTGATCCCCCCGGTGACGCGGATCTCGGGCCCCAGGCTCTCCCGGAGCCTGCGAATCGCCTCGAGGCTGTGCTGCCCGTACTCGGGGTCGACGGAGATCGGGAAGATCAGCGGGTCGACGTAGATCCTCCCGTCCTCGATTCCTTTCGCCCGGGCTGCTTCGACGATCCTCGTCGCGTTCGCCACCCGCTCGTCGATGCCGGTCGGCATGCCGGTCTCGCCGGCGGCAGTGACGATCACGGGGCCGCCGGAGGCGACGGCGAGGTCGAGTGCCTCGATCCTCTCGAGCGAGGCCGAGTTGAGCATCGGCGCGCCGGCCGAGCCCGACGCGGCCGCGATTCCCGCCTCGAGGATCTCGGGCCCGGACGAGTCGATCGAGACCGGCACCGGCGAGCGCGCCTCGACGAACGCGACGAGCCAGCGCATCGCCTCGACCTGCTCGGCCCTGCCGAGCGAGATCTCGTCGACGTTCAGGTCGAGGAAGTGCGCCCCGGCCGCGACCTGCTCGCGCACCATCGCCTCGAGGTACTCGCGCCCCGTCTCGGCGTCGGGCCCGCCGTCCGCCATCGCCGCGCGCAGGGCGAGCTGGACGTGCTTGATCCTGCCCTCCTCGTACTCCCGCGTCGCCTTGACGTCGTCCGGGACGGGGAGGATGCGGCTCGCGCCGGAGGCATCGGTGAAGCGCACGCCCTCGCGGCCGTCCTCGCCGGCGCCGACGCGCGGCCCCGAGCACAGCACGACGCGCGTGCAATGGATGTTCTCCCCGATGACGACGAACTCGCGGCCGGCGGTCACTCGCCTGCCTCCGGCGCGGCCTCCTCGCGCTGCCGCGCGTGGTGGTCGCGGGCGAGGAACGTGTTCGCCCAGGCGCTCGTGCCCTGGAGCGAGCCGTCCTTCACGATCGGCGGACCGTCGAGCATCGACTCCTCCTTCCCGTAGGCCTTCAGGCGCTCGTACGCCCGGGCCCAGATGCACTCCTTCTCTCCGATCTCGCAGAGGCCCTGCCGCGTGCCGCCGCAGGGCCCGTTCCGCTGATTCTTTACACATTGCGACTCCGGGCAGAGGTACGCGATCTCCGGCAGCGAGCAGTCGCCGCAGTCCCGGCAGGAGAACAGCGCCTGCTTCGTCAGGTGCTCGAGCCCGTGCAAGGCTTTCTGGAGGCCGCGCGGGCCTCGCTCGACGGCGGAGTAGAACGAGCGGCCGGCTCCGAAGAGCGCGGCTCCCGGCTCGAAGACCGCGTCGTGAACGCGCCGGTTCAGCTTGTAGCCGAGCGAGATCCGCCAGCGCAGCCTTCGCCGTGCGGCCTCGGTCGAGGAGGCGAGGTACTCGCGGCTCACCTCGTCGGAGGAGAGCCCGGTCTCCTCGTCGCGCTCGAAGTAGTGGAACTCGTCCGGGTAGGGGAACGCGAGCTCCCGCGCGAATGCTCGCCAGTCGTCGGGCGCGAACGCGTCGGCCCGCTCGAGGATCGCGTCGTAGTCCTCGAGCTTCAGCTGGCCGCCGAGGTAGGCGCCGCGGAAGCCGAGCCCCCGGACGACGGCGAGCTGCTTCGCGGCCAGCTCGAAGAAGAACGCCCGGCCCTTGTCCGCCGCAGCACCCTGTCGCTCGCAGAGCTCGAGCAGCTCGTCGGTGACGACGACGCCGGGGATCCGTCCGGAGTGGAAGACGCGCGCCGCGCCCCGCGAGAGGACGTAGACGTTGCCGAGCACGGGCACGTCGAGACCGTGCAGCCTCAGCCAGCGCAGGAGCTCGTCGTCCTTGCGGGCGTGGTAGCCGACCTGGTTGATGACGAACGCGGCTCCGTTCTCGACCTTCTTGCGGAGCTTCAGGTACTGCGGGATCACCTCGCGCTCGTGGCGCTTGTGGTTCGTCACGACCGCGCCGAGGAAGAACGGCGCGAGCTCGGAGAACATTCGCAGCAGCCCGACCGAGTCGATGTCGAAGACCGGCCGCGCGCGGCCGCGGTAGCCCTCGACCGGGTAGTCGCCGGACAGGCAGAGCACGTTCTCGAAGCCGGCCGAGGCGAGCTGCCAGCCGCGGCTCTGGAGGCCGCTTCGGTTCCAGTCCTTGCACGCGACGTGGACGATCACCTCCTGGCCGCGGTCGCGCAGCACCGGCGCGAGCGTCTCCGGGGGCAGCATCGCGTTGCCGCCGGCGTTGTCGGTGACCGAGACGGCGTCGAGGCGGGGATGCGCGGCGAGCCCCTGTGCGAGCGCCAGCACGTGCTCGTCCGGCTTGCCGCCGGGCGTGCCGCGGCCGGGGACGAGCTCGGCCACGAGCGCGAAGCGATCGGTCTCCGCGAGCAGGCGGCGGAGCGACGGCTTCCCGGCGACCGGGCGAGGGGGCTCAGGCAGCGACGCCGGCGTCATCGGAAGCGAGCGTAGACGGCATCGGCTCGAGCGCGCAGCCGTCGACGAAGAGGTCGAAGAAGTCCGGCGCCAGCTCGAGCTCGACGTGCTCGATCCGGCGGATCGTCCGCTCGAGCCGGTCCCGCGCCGACGCGGACAGGAGCAGCTCCCGGGCCCCCTCGATCGAGGCGTTGCCCACCTTCACGACCCGGTCGGGCGAGACGGGGGGCAGGAAGCCGATCGCGATCGCGTTGGCGACGTCGACGGAGCTCGCGAAGCCGCCCGCGAGGTAGAGACGATCGACCTGCGCCGGCTCGAGCCCGAGCGTGCGCAGGACGATCCGCTGCCCGGCCGTGTTGGCCGCCTTCGCCTGGGCGAGCGCGCTCGCGTCGGCGCGGGAGAAGGTGATCCCGGCCTCCGGGACGACCGTGATCGTGGCCGACCCGTCGGCGAACGCGCCCCGGGCCGAGATGCGGCCGGTACGCCGAAGCTCGGCGAGCAGGTCGATCAGCCCCGACCCGCAGATCCCCGCCGGCGGGACGTCGCCGATCGTCTCGTACGAGAAGCGTCCGTCGTCTCCGAGCCGGAGCGACTCGATTGCCCCGTCGGCCCCTTGCATCCCGTAGGTGACGAGCCCGCCCTCGAAGGCGGGGCCGGCCGGGCAGCTCGCGGCGAGGATCCGGCCCCGTCCTGCGACGACGACCTCGGTGTTCGTGCCGATGTCGACGACCATCACGGTCCCGTCGCCGCCGCCGTCGACGCCGAGGGCGACGAGGTCCGCGGCGAGGTCCGAGCCGACGTGGCTCGCGACGAGCGGAGCGCCCCAGACGCGCGCCTGCGGGTGCGCCCGGAAGCCGAGCTCGTGGGCCCGCGCCGTCAGCGCGGTCGTCGTCCGCTTGCCCGCCAGGAGCTCCCGCTCGGTGATCGACTTGTAGGGCCGCTCGCCGATCGGCGAGACGTCGAGGCCGAAGAAGAGGTCTCGCATCGTCGAGTTCCCGACGACCACGATCTCGTAGACCTCGCGCCGGTCGATTCGCTCCCGCTCGTACAGCTCGAGGAGCTCGCGGTTCAGCGCCTTGCGCACGGCCCGGCGCAGCTCGCCCCGCCCCGGCCCGGCGTCGTAGCTGATGCGATTCATGACGTCGGAGCCGCCGAAGCGCTGCGGGTTCTCGAGCGCGACCACCTCGGCGGTGCGGCCGGTCTCGAGGTCGACGAGCTCGAGGACGACGGTCGTGGTGCCGAGGTCGACCGCGATACCGTAGACGCCGCCCCGGCGCGGCTCGATCGGATCGTCACCGTACCGGACGATCCCGTCCGCGACGGTCACCACCGGGTCGATGGGGGTGGTTCGCGGCCGGGGCTCCGGCACGAGGATGCGCAGGCGGCGGCGGAGGATCTCGAACGCGACCGCCGCTCCCGGCTCCACCGCGGCCTGGCAGGCGAGGCGATAGGGGGCGCGGAGGAAGCTTTCGGCCGCGGTTCGGGGGCCGAGGAGCTCTGCGCCGGCCGTCACCTCGACGACGCACTCGCGGCAGCGCCCGCTGCGCCGGCACGAGGCGGGCATCTTGAGCCTGAGCTCGTCGGCGTCGTCGAAGAGCGTTCGAGCCGTGGCCGGAGTCAGGCGGTCTCCCACGCGCTCCGGTAGTCGAGCCTGTCGTCGCCGCCGCACACCTTCGGGCCGTCCTTGCCCTCGGGCCAGCGCTGGTTGCGGCACCCGAACCCCGCAGTGCAGCGGTCGAGCCGGTCGCGGTAGGGGCAGCGGTGGGTCGAGAGCTCGGTCGCCGTCTCGATCATCGACGCGAACAGCGAGCCGATCCGGTCGAGGCGTTCCTGGTAGGACTCCGGATCGATCGGCTGGGGAGGATCAGCCGCCAACGCTCGCTCCGACTCCGAGCAGTCGCTTTGCGAGCGTGACGCACGCCACGGCGTCCTTCCCGTAGCCGTCCGCGCCCATGTCGTCGGCGAACTCCTGCGTGACGGGCGCGCCGCCCACCATGATCTTCACCTCGTCCCTCAGGTCGGCGTCGATGAACGCCTCGATGGTCTTCCCCATGTTCGGCATCGTCGTCGTCAGGAGCGCCGACATCCCGAGCAGCGGCGCGCGGTGCTCCTCGACCGCCTCGATGAACGCGTCCGGGGAGGTGTCGACGCCGAGGTCGACGACGGCGAAGCCGGCTCCGCGCAGCATCATGATGCAGAGGTTCTTGCCGATGTCGTGCAGGTCGCCCTTGACCGTGCCCATCACGACCGTCGCGAGCGGCTCGATCCCCGAGGCGGAGAGGAGCGGCTCCAGGTGGGCCATCCCGGCCTTCATCGCCCGGGCGCAGGCGAGCACCTCGGGAACGAAGATCGCGCCGTCGCGGAACTTGATCCCGACCACGGCCATTCCCGCGATCAGCCCGTCGTCCATCACCTCGAGCGCGGGCGTGCCGGCTGCGAGCGCCGCGCCGGTCAGCTCGGAGACGAGCTCGTGCTCGCCCTCGATCACGCCGGCCGCGAGCTCCTGCAGCGCCGGGGCCGCCGCGGCGAAGAGATCGGTCAGCCGCTCGCGCTCGTCGGCTCGCGTGACGAACTCGCCGAGCTCGCGCCGGACCGTGTCGTTCGAGATGTCGGCGAGCTCCGGCACGGCGTTCAGGCGGCCACGGGTGCGTGCGCCTCGTGCCACTCGGCGACGGCCCGGGGAATCGCGAGCAGGTTCTCGAGCGGGGTCTGGAGCGGGATCGCGCACTCAGGGCCGACCATCTGGACGCCCGCGTCGAGGTTCGCGAAGACCTCGGCCTTCACTTCCTCGGGCCCCTTCGCGAACAGGGTCTCGGGATTGTTGACGTTCCCGACGAGGCTGATCCGACCGTGCACGGCCGCCATCGACTCGACGGGCGTGTTCTTCGAGTCGTAGTGGAAGGCGGCCATCCCCGTCTCCGCGATGTAGCCCATCCGGTCGACGGTCCGGCCGCAGATGTGGAGGATCAGCGGTACCGGCAGCCGCTCGGCGAGCTCGACGTGGAGATCCTGCAGGTAGCGGTGGTAGTACTCGCCGGAGACGAGGTCGCCGGTCGCGTGGTCGGGCAGGGTGAGCGCATCGGCGCCGGCCTCGATCTGGGCGAGGCCGAAGGCGACGGTCACCTCCTTCAGCCGCTCGAGGCAGCGCTTCGTCTCCGCCTCGTCGTCGAGCGACATGAGCAGGAACCGCTCGACGCCGAAGCAGTGGTAGCCGAGCGACCACGGCCCCATCGTCTTGCCGATGATCGCCACCTCGTCGCCGAACCGGCCCCGCAGGATGCCGATCGCCTCGGTCACGCAGCGGGTGTCTGGGTGGTCGAGGAGGTCGTCCGGGATCAGGATGTCGTCCGCGGTCTCGTAGATCGGCTCCGTCATCCGTACCGTCGGCCAGTTGTCCTTCTGCTCCCACTGGATCTTGCAACCGAGCGCCGACGACTCCTGGATGATCGAGAAGCCCGGCATGATCGAGACGAAGCCGAGCTCC
>JBBILK010000043.1:0-10912 GCA_037444965.1 Actinomycetota bacterium
CACCGGACTCGGAGGGAGCGAGCTGCTGAACGATCGCGGGGTAGTCCATCCAGACGTTCTCGCGTGCGATCGCGCCCTCGGCTGTGAGCTCGAACACGTGGAGGATGCGGAAGGAGAGCGGCTTGCCGTTGCCGGGAATGCCGAGCGGGGTGCCGATGGCGACCCCCTCCCACAGGCTCTCGTCGACGACGAAATCCTCGCCGTAGTAGCGGTGCAGGCTCGTGACCGCGTGACCGTCGAGGTCTGCGTACAGCTGGTCGTAGAAGCGCCGGGCCTCCTCCCTCCCGTGGAGCTCGCCGAGCGGGGAGCCGACGACATCGTGGGTCGCATTCTCAGCGAGGGTGCTTAGCACGCCCTCGACGTCGTCCTCGCACTCGTAGCGGAAGTGCTCGTCGATCAGCCGGTCTACCTGGCCCGTGCTCAGCGCCGTCATCATGTCCTCCCTTTGTGTTACAGTAGTTCCGTCGTGATACTACAGTTTCATAAAAGCCCACGCAAGCATGACTGATCGAGCCCGCCAGCTCGAGCACGGGCGCGTCAACCAGAAGCGGCGCACCCGGCAAGCGCTGCTCGGCGCTGGAACGCGGCTGCTCGCCGAGGGCCGCACGCCCTCGCTCGGAGAGGTGGCAGAGGAGGCGCTCGTCTCCCGGACGACCGCCTACCGCTACTTTCCCTCCATCGAGGCCCTGATCGAGGAGGCCTTCTTCGAGCGGGAGATCCCAACGCCCGAAGACCTGTTCGCAGACGGCGTCGCTGACCCACTCGAGCGAGTGCTTCGGGTGGAGCGGGGGCTGAACGACATTCTCTTCGGAAACGAGGTGTCGACGCACGTGGTCGTGCGGAACATCGTCGATGCCTGGCTGGCAAGTGCCTCTGAGGATCGGGCCCTGCGTCCTGGACGCCGCGTGCCGCTCCTCGATGCTGCCCTCGAACCGGCGACGGCGGCCCTCGGCCCCGACAACCTCCGCCGCCTGCGCAACGCGCTCGCGATGATCATCGGAACCGAGGCGGTGCTGGTGACCCGGGACGTGTGCGGGCTCGACTCCGGAGAGGCACGGGAAGTGACCCGCTGGGCGGCCGAAGCCCTCGTGCGCCAAGCGCTGTCGGAGGCCGGTTCGGTTTGAGGCGAGCGCGGCTCGGAGTCCTTCCGCGGTTGGCTCCCCCGCTCGTCTCCGTCCTCCTCCCCGTCCGGGATGCGGCGTCCTACCTCCCGGAGGCGCTCGCGTCGCTGTCCGCGCAGACGCTCGAGAGCTTCGAGGCGATCGTCGTCGACGACGGCTCGGTCGACGCGTCCGCTGAGCTCGCGCTCGAGCACGCCCGCATCGACCCTCGCTTTCGCGTCATCCGGCAATCCGCGCTCGGGCTCGTCGCCGCGCTCGAGCGCGCCCGAGCCGACGCGAGCGGACGGTACCTCGCCCGCATGGACGCGGACGACGTCGCGCTGCCGGAGCGGCTCGAGCTCCAGGTGGCCGCGCTCGAGTCGGAGGAGCTCGCGGCCTGCGGCGGCGGAATCGCGTACTTCCCCGAGGAGGAGGTACGCGACGGTGCCCGGCGCTACCAGCGCTGGCTCAACGGGCTGGTCACGCCCGAGGCCGCGGCGCGCGACGTCTTCGTCGAGTGCCCGCTCCCGCACCCGACGTTCGTCTGCCGGCGAGAGGCGCTGGACGCGGCCGGCGGCTACCGCGCGTGCGGCTGGCCGGAGGACTACGACCTCGTGCTCCGCCTCTGGGCGGGCGGGGCGCGTTTTCGCAACGTCGAGCAGGTCGTGCTGCGCTGGCGCGAGCACCCGAGGCGTCTCTCGCGGACGCACCCCGCGTACGAGCTCGGTGCTTTCGTGCGCTGCAAGGTTCACCACCTTCGCTCGACCCTCCTCGCCGGCTTCGACGGCGTCGTCGTCTGGGGAGCGGGGCCGGTCGGCAAGGCCTTCGCCCGGGAGCTCCTGGCCCAGGGAATCGAGGTCGCCGGCTTCGTCGACGTCGACCCGCGCAAGCTCGGGCGGTCGGTCTACGGCGCTCCGGTGGTCGGGGTCGACGAGGCTCCACGATTCGCGCGCACGTTTGCGATCGGAGCGGTGGCGGGCGAGGAGGCGCGGCAGCGGATCCGGGAGGCGGTCGCGGCACAGGGCCGGCGGGACGGCGAGGACTTCGTCGCGGTCGCCTAGCCTAGCCCAGCGCGCGAGCGGAGCACCCGGCCGCGCACGTCAGGGCGCGAGCGTCACCGGGATCTCGACGAGGCCCGGCATCGTGCCGGTCCCGGCCGCGTCGTCGGCGTGCAGCTGGATCACGCCGGCCTGCTGTCCGGCCACGTCGAACTCGACCTCCGTGTCGTAGTCGCCGCGGCAGCCGGTGCCGCAGGTCGCCATCGTGAACGTCTCGGCGAGCACCTCGCCGCTTTCGCCGAGGATGCGCACGGTGACGTTCGCCTCGAAGACGTTGGCGGTGCCCGCGATCCGTACGGGGCTCGTCACCCGCGAGCCGATCGTCGGGAGCTCGACCGTGATCGCGGGCAGCATGTCCTCGTAGTCCGCTCGGGTCACGGGATGGTCGAGGATGATCCCCTCGCCGGAGAAGACCTCGACGGGCTCGCCGTCGAGCTCGAACAGGACGCCCTCGACGGTCGGGAACTGGGTGACGGTGTAGACGACCTGCGCGAGGCGGAGCAGCATCCCCAGCGAGCCGCCGCCCGACTCGTACTCGGACGAGAGGTCGACGGTGGCGATGCCGTCCTCGATCGAGACGTCGAGCAGGCGGGTTCCCTCCGGAATCGCGGTCGACACGCCGGCCGCCTCCTCCTCCGGCGTCGGGCCTGCGAGCAACGCCTCGAGCGCTGCGCGGGCGACGCGCGGGGTCTTCTCCTCGGTGCGCGAGGTCGAGAAGAGGAGCGGCCCGAGCGAGATCTCGGTCCCGTCCTCGCCGGTGATCGTTCCCGCGTCGCGGGCGAACCAGACCTCGAACGTGAAGGTCTCCGCGGGAGCGGTCGTCTCGGCCGGCGGCGCCGTCTCGCCGGGCTGAGTCTCACCCGGCTCCTGTCCGGGCTCGCTCGGCGGTGCGGCCGGCTCGGTCTCGATCGGAACGGTCGGTGCGGGGCCGGCGGACTCGACGCCTCCGCCTCCGCAGCCGGCAGCGAGAACGAGCCCGAGGGCGGCGATGGTGATGATTGCGAACGCTTTCATCGTGCTCTCCTTCGTCTCGTCATCACCCTCAATTCTCGTGCCCGGCTGCAACGGGAGCCTCACCGGTGGGTAACGGTTTCGTTACGGGCAATCGAAGCGTGAAGCGTGCTCCGGCGCCCGGCCGGCTCGAGACCGTGATCTCTCCGCCGAGCAACCGCGCGTTCTCGAGCGCGATCGCGAGCCCGAGACCGCTCCCTCCGCCTGCCCGGGCCGGGTCTGCCTTGTAGAAGCGCTCGAAGACGTGCGGCAAGTCCTCCGGGGCGATGCCGGGGCCGAGGTCGGAGACCTCGACGAAGGCTCCCTCGACGTCCTCGCCGACCTTGACGACGGCCTCGGCGCTGCCGTGTGTCAGCGCGTTCTCGACGAGATTCGAGACGACACGCTCGACGCGCCGGCGGTCGGTCGTGAGCGTGACCGGAGCGGCGTCGAAGGACACGCTGTCCCTCCAGCCGCGCCCGGCGACGAGAGTTGCCGTGAGCGTTCCGAGATCGACCTCCTCCGCCTGCACGCGCTCCTTGCCGGCGTCGAAGCGCGAGATCTCGAGGAGGTCCTCGACGAGCCTCCGCAGGCGCGCGACGTCCTCGACGAGGAGCTCCGCCGGCCGGCGGGCTTTGGGTGGCATGGCGTCCAGGTGCTCCCGAAGCAGGGTCGCCTCGTTCATGAGCGCCGTGACCGGCGTCCTCAGCTCGTGCGCCACGTCGGAGGTGAAGCGCCGCTCGCGCGCCTGGGCCTCGGACAGCGCCTCGATCTTCTGCTCCAGGGCGTCGGCCATCTCGTTGAAGGACGCCGCCCAGGCGCCGAACTCGTCGTGCCGCTCGACGGGAAGCCGCGTGTCGAGCAGCCCCTCCGCGAGCGAGTGGGCGGCCTGGCTCGCCTGCGCGACCGGGTGCAGCGTACGCCGGGCCAGCAGCGCACCGCCGATCCCGGCCAGGACGACGAGGACGCCGGTGCCTGCAAGGAGGACGATCGCGAGCTCGTGCAGGTCGTCGTAGATCTGCTCCTCGGAGAAGAAGAGGTAGACCTCCGTCTCGGATCGGAACGGCTTGCCGCCGACGACCAGCCGGTGCTCGCCGCCGATCTCGGCTCGCCGGTAGGCCAGGCCGCCGTCCTCGACCGCCGCCTGGAGGTCCTCGGGCACCTGCGCCCCGGTCAGCGAGAGGCTCGTCGAGCTTGCCTCGCCCTCGGTGATGACCACAGCCTCGAAGCCCGCCCGGCGCTCGAGCGCGGCGACGAGCTCCTCGGCGGCGGCTGGATCGGACGAGCCGCCGAGGATGGTGGCTGCCAGCACGAAGGTGGCGCGCGCCTGCTCGAGAGAGCGGTTGAGCGAGTCGTCGAGCCGGGAGTCGCGAACGAGGAGGTACGAGCCGGCAGCCAGCGCCGCCGCCGAGATGCCCGCCGCGAGCATGAACGCGACAGTCAGCCGCCGCCGCAGCCGGCCGCGGGGCACGATCCGCTCGAGCATCACGGCGACTCGAGCCGGTAGCCGACGCCCCGAACGGTGCCGATCAGCCGGGGCCTGGCCGGGTCGTCCTCGACCTTCGCGCGCAGCCGCTGCACGGCGACGTCGACGAGCCTCGAGTCTCCGAGGTACTCGTAGCCCCACACGCGCTCGAGCAGGAGCTCGCGCGTGAAGACCTGGTCGGGTCGGCGTGCGAGCTCGAGCAGCAAGCGGAACTCGGTCGCCGTGAGCGTGACCTCGACACCATCCTTCCGGACCCGAAACGCCGCCGGGTCGATCTCGAGAGCGCCGACGGTGAGCGTCTCGTCGACGTGGGCAGCAGAGGCGCGCCGGATGGCCGCCCTCACGCGGGCCACGAACTCCGCGAGCTCGAACGGCTTGGTGACGTAGTCGTCCGCCCCGAGCTCGAGGCCGACGACCACGTCCACGGTGTCGCTTCTCGCGGAGAGCATCACGATCGGCACCTGACTCTCGCGGCGAATCGCGCGGCAAACCTCGAGGCCGTCGAGAACGGGAAGCATGATGTCCAGCACGACCAGGTCGTACGGGCGGCTGCGAAACTCCGCGAGCCCCTCGCGGCCGTCGGCGGCACCGGTCACGCGAAAGCCGGCCGCCTCGAGGCCGAGCGCGGTCGTCTCCCGGATGGAGGCGTCGTCCTCGACCAGGAGCACCCGCTCGTGCACGCACTAACTGTAGGGGCCGGACCTGTCCGGCCCGGCGCGATACCGGTTGGGCCGGTTTTCTAGTGCGATTCTCTGGTGGAGATCCACTCGTCGGCGCGAAAGCACGGGCGGCTGCTGCCAGGAGGATGACGGTGGGGAAGAGGCCGGGCTACGGCAAGACGGCGAGCGGCGTGCCGATCACCGACGAGCTGGTCGCCGCGCTGGCCGAGAAGGCCGAGGCGGGCTACGACGTCGATGAGACGCTACGCCGGCGCGGAGGGCGCCCGCCGATCGGGTCCGCGGCCGCCGCGAGCGTCGAGTCCGTGCGGCTCGATCCTGAGCTACGCGACGCGCTGCTCGAGCGGGCGCGGCGGGACCGCGAGACGACGTCGTCCGTGATCCGCAAGGCGCTCCGCAAGTACCTCGGCATTGCCTGACGTCCCGCGGGCGGGCGACGCTCGGCCGACTCACCGTGGCCGTTGTGAGACGCTCAGCCCGCGAAGGTCTGCGCCTGGGCGGCGACGACCGCCACCAGGTCGTCGACGGCGATGTTGCTGTCGAGGTGGTGCAGGCCAATGTCGGGCAGGGCGTCGCCGGCGAGGTCGTCGGTCCGGGCGTCGGCAGGGTCGGTGTGGATGGTCACGGACAGGTAGCCGAAGCTGCCGTCGTCGACGCACTCGCCTGTGACGAAGTCCGGGTAGCCGACCCAGGCCGTGGTGATCTCCGGTGCACCGGTGGCGTCGGCAAACGGGATCCCGCCGGCTCCGCCCACGATTGCCTGCGGACCGAGCACGAACGCGGGATGCAGGGGTGCGCTGCCACCGCCGAGGGCGGCCGGGTTGGTGCACAGGGCCGGGCCGGCGCCGAAGATGCCGGGTGGCGGCGAGGCAGCGTCGTAGGTGGCATAGGACACGAGGCAGCCCACCTGACCCTGGGCGATGCAGGGCGGGATGTCGGGGAGCACGTCTGCCGACGGTGGGCCCAGGATCATGGCAGACACGAGCCGCTCGCGCAGCGCGGGCACGCCGGCGATATCCTCGCGGATGAGGCGGGAGACCAGGTCGGCTCCCTGGGAGTGGCCGATCAGCACGAACCCCCGGCCGGCGCCGTCGTTGGCGAGGTAGTGCCTGAAGGCGGCGAGCACGTCGCCGTAGGGGATCTCGAAGTCCGGTTCGGCCGAGACCTCGCCGAAGAGCGCGGCCAGCGTGATCTGGCGGTAGACGGGCACATAGACATCGCACACTGAGCCGAAGCGGGCCGCCTGGATCAACGTGGCGGCGAGCTCCTCGTCCTCGCCCGGCACGAGATCGCTATTGGCCATCTTGTCCTGGCTGACGGTCGGATAGACGTACAGACAGTCGACCGGCGCATCAGCGGCGTGCGGGACTTCCACCACCTCGGTCGAGCCGTCCGCGCTCACCATGGTGATGTCGAGACTGCCCGCGCACACGTCATCGCGGCCCGGGCGACAGATCCAGGCGTCGTCCTCGGAGTAGTCGGGCGCGGCCTCGGCCGACCCATCGCCGGCGGACTCGGCGGGCAACTCCGCCTCGGGCGGTTCCGAACTCGCGGAGCTCGGCGTGCTCCCGACCTCCAGCACGTCGACGAGCAACGTGTGGTTGTCGAGCCAGATCGCCTGGCTGCCTACGCTGCCTACGGCGACGGGCTTCGCGGTTCCCGTCGCGATATCGATGACGTAGACGAAGCCCTCCTCCCAGTCTGTGCAGACGATCCGGCTGCTGTCCGGCGACCAGGTTCCCGCAGGACTCGATAGGCACCAGCGGAGCACTCGCTTGTCAGTGTTGTCAGCGTTAGCGACAAACCGGCAGGCGCCGCAGTGGCCGACCGGCTCGCCCTGGTAGGTCAGCCGCGAGCCCTCGGGCGACAGTGGCTCTCCGCTGGCCATGTAGGTCACGAGCGAACCGTCGGGCGACAGCGAGCCGCTACCGGCGTCGTCGAGGCCGCCGTCCGGGCCGATCAGAAGCGTGCTCTTGCCCCCGGTGACCGGCACGGTCCGGAGCCCGTCGGTGCCGGCGTAGAGGAGCGACGAGCCGTCCGGGGTGAACTGGGGGCCGTTGAAGTTCTTGTCGCGATCGTAGGGCGTGAAAACGACGTTCGAAATCTGCGCCGAATCACCGCTGGCGACATCGAGAACAGCGAGCTCGCGAGGGCTGCCACTTCGGTAAGCGATCTTCGTGCCGTCCGGCGACCAGGCGGGCGACCAGGCGCCTGGTCTCGGATCGTGCGTCACCTGGCGGACATCGGTGCCGTCGATGCTGGCGACGAAGATCTGAAGCACCCCTCGGTCGTCTCTCCCGGCGTAGGCAAGCCGGGAGCCATCGCTCGAGACTGCGTACTGACTGGGCCCGCTCAGCGGGCCGCGCGATCGGACGATGGCCTCAGGCAACGCCGTCGTCACGCCGGTGTCGAGGTCGAGCACGTAGTCCACCTCCGGTACACCGGCCACGGCCGCCGGCGTGGCGGCCGGCGCCGCCGGCGCTTCTGCCTCGACCGGAACGCTGGGTGCCGGCCCGGCCGACTTGGCCCCGTCGGAGCCTCCGCATGCCGCCGCCGCGACGAGAAGAAGGACAACAGTGACGGCGAGCGCCAGTGGTTTCATCGCTCCTCCTTCGGACGCGCTCATCGCCTCTCATCTTGGCTCTCGCGTTCATCGGCGTCGGTACCGGCGCGCAACGGTTTCGCAACGGGCAGCCTGAGCGTGAAGCGGGAGCCGGCGCCGACCTCGCTCGACGCGTCGATCCGGCCGCCGAGCAGGCGCGCGTGCTCGAGCGCGATCGCGAGCCCGAGCCCGCTGCCGCCGCCCGTGCGGGCCGGGTCGGCCTTGTAGAAGCGGTCGAAGACGTGCGGGAGATGCTCTGGAGCGATACCCGGACCCAGATCGGAGACCTCGACGAGCGCGTCGGTCCCGTTCCGGCCGATGTGCACGGCGGCGTCGTGGCCGCCGTGAGCGAGGGCGTTCTCGATCAGGTTGGAGAGGATGCGCTCTACTCGGCGCGGATCCGTCTCCAGGACGACGTCGTTCGCTCGTAGGGACACGCTCGTCTCCCATCCGCGCGACCGCAGGAGGCCGGCCAGGAGCGAGCCCAGGTCGACCGGCTCCGTGCGCACGTCCTCGCTTCCAGCGTCGAGACGGGAGATCTCCATCAGCTCCTCGACCAGGCGGCGCAGCCGCTCGATGTCGTCGACGAGCATCTGAGCCGGCCGCTGCGCTTCCGGCGGCATGCGATCGAGGTGATTGCCGAGCAGCGAGGCCTCGCCTGCGAGCGCCGTCAGCGGCGTGCGCAGCTCGTGCGCCACATCGGCGGTGAATCGCCGCTCCCGCGCCTGCGCCTCCGAGAGGGCACGAATCTTCTCCTCGAGCGCCTCGGCCATCTCGTTGAACGACGTCGCCCAGGCGCCGAACTCGTCGTCGGCATCGACCGGAAGCCGGGTCTCGAGCAGTCCCTCCGCGAGTGAGTGGGCGGCCTCGCTCGCCTGCGCGACCGGTCGGAGAACACGTCGAGCGACGAGCGCGCCCGCAGCTGCCGAGAGGACGACCACGACGACCCAACCCACCAGGAGAATCGTCCGCAGCTGCGCGAGATCGTCGTGAAGGGCCTCTTCGGAGAAGAAGAAGTAGAGCTCCGTCCGGGACGGTGGAACCTGGCCGCCCGCGACGAGGTACGGTAGTCCGGCGATCTCCACCCGTTCGTAGGCAAGGTCGCCGCTACGGACGAGGCCTTGTACCCCGGCCGGGATCTGCACCGTTCCGAATGTGAAGCTCGTCGAGAATGCCGGTCCGCTGGCCAGCGCAACGGTCTCGAAGCCAGGCCGTCGAGCGTAGAGAACGAGGAGGTCGGAGACGTCCTGCGACGCGGACGATCCCTGCAGCACCGTTCCCGCGAGCACGAGGTTCGTGCGCGCCTGCGCGAGCGCTCCGGCAACGGAATCGTCGAGGCGCGAGTCGCGAACGACGAGGTAGGTGCCGAGCGCGAGCGCGCCGGTCGACAGGGCGGCCACGAGCGCGAACGTGACCGCGAGGCGCCGCCGCAGTCTTCCCGCCGGGACGATTCGCCTCATCGACCGCGCTCGAGCCGAAAGCCGACGCCCCGGACCGTCGTGATCAACCGCGGGCGGTCCGGCTCCGCGTCCACCTTCGCCCGCAGGCGCTGGACGGCGATATCGACCAGCCGGGAATCTCCGAGGTACTCGTAGCCCCAGACGCGCTGGAGCAGCAGCTCGCGCGTGAACACCTGGCCGGGCCGTCTCGCCAGCTCGACCAGGAGGCGGAACTCCGTCGCCGTCAGCTGGAGTTCAGCTCCATCGCGGGTCACCCGGAACCCGTCCGGGTCGATCTCGAGGTCGCCCACGCGAAGCATCTCCCCGTCCGGCCGGTCGTGCGCACGTCGCAGCGCCGCGCGCACGCGGGCGACGAGTTCGGCCATCTCGAACGGCTTTGTCACGTAGTCGTCGGCGCCGAGCTCGAGGCCGACCACGACATCGAGGGTGTCGCTCCGTGCCGACAGCATCAGGATCGGCACCCGGCTGCCGCGCCGGATCTCCCGGCAGACCTCGAGCCCGTCGAGCTCCGGGAGCATCACGTCCAGCACCACGAGGTCGTAGGGCTCGGCGCGGAAGCGCGTGAGCGCCTCGCGTCCGTCCGCCGCCGTTTCGACGCTGAGATTCGCCGCGCGCAGCCCCAGTGTGACGACCTCACGGATCGACGGGTCGTCCTCGACCACGAGCACTCGCTCGTCCACGCCGTCCCCCGTCTAGACGCGTTCGACCGCGTCTGGCACGCGGAGCTCCCCTGTCGCCCGGAAGTCTGCCATGTCGTCCCGAGTAGCCACCGGTCCGCAGAGCATCAGAGCGCCACAGCTCGGCGCTCATCGCGTCACATCGTCGCTCTCGCCTGCATCGGCGGCCCCACCGCCGTGCAACGGTTTCGCAACAGCTACGCGCGCTCTGCCGTGCCTCGGCGACCGCGATGGCCTCGATCTAGACCATGAGCCCGGGCGCCACGCCGGGGAACTCTAGCGCTACGCTCCGTGCGCCCATGGCGACCGACTACCTCGAGCGGATCCTCAACGCCACCGTCTACGACGTGGCCGTCGAGAGCCCGCTCGAGCTCGCGCCGGGCCTCTCGCGCCGGCTCGGGCACCGCCTGCTGCTGAAGCGCGAGGACCTGCAGCCGATCTTCTCGTTCAAGCTTCGCGGCGCCTACAACAAGATGTCGCGTCTTTCCCCGGAGGCGCTCGCCCGAGGCGTGATCGCAGCCTCGGCGGGCAACCACGCGCAGGGCGTGGCGCTCGCTGCCCGGCGGCTGAAGGCACCGGCGACGATCGTGATGCCGGTCACCACGCCGCACATCAAGGTGGACGCCGTCGCCGCGCTCGGCGCGAAGGTCGTCCTCGAGGGCGACTCGTACGACGAGGCGCACGCCCGGGCCCAGGAGCTCGTGGCGCAGCGCGGCCTCACGTTCGTCCACCCGTACGACGACCCGGACGTGATCGCCGGGCAGGGGACGATCGCGATGGAGCTGCTGCGTCAGTGCCGCGAGCCGATCGGTGCCGTCTTCGTGCCCGTCGGCGGCGGCGGGTTGATCGGGGGCATCGCCGC
>JBBILK010000044.1:0-7239 GCA_037444965.1 Actinomycetota bacterium
CTCGAGCGCTTCCCCGCGTACCTCCAGCAGCTGGCGATGGAGTCGAACGGGAAGTCGGTCACGCTCGACTCGGCGCGGGTCGACTACGAGACAGGGCCCATCTACTGGGGCGAGCCGGGCACGAACGGCCAGCACTCCTTCTACCAGCTCCTCCACCAGGGCACGAAGCTCGTGCCCTGCGACTTCATCGCCTTCGCTCGACCGCTGAACCCGCTCGGCAGCCACCACGACCTGCTGATCGCGAACGTCTTCGCGCAGGCGGCGGCGCTCGCGTTCGGCAGGACCGCCGACGAGGTCAGAGCGGAGGGAACGCCCGACTGGCTCGTTCCCCATCGCGTCTTCGAGGGCAACCGTCCCTCGAACACGATCCTCGCCGAGCGGCTGACCCCGGAGACGCTCGGCTCCCTCGTTGCGCTCTACGAGCACTCGGTGTTCACGCAGGGCGTGATCTGGAGCGTCAACTCGTTCGACCAGTGGGGGGTCGAGCTGGGCAAGGTGCTCGCGAAGCGCATCGTCCCCGAGCTCGAGGCCCAGAGCGAGCCGAAGCTCGCCCACGACTCGTCGACGAACGCGCTGATCCGCCGCTACCGCAAGCTCAGAGGCTAGAGAGGAGCAACGATGGCAACCAGCAAGCCCATGCAGCTCGGCATGATCGGGCTCGGCCGGATGGGGGCGAACCTGAGCCGGCGCTTGATGCGGGACGGGCACGAGGTCGTCGTGTACGACGTGAACGCCGAGGCGGTCGCGCAGCTCGAGTCGGAGGGAGCTCGAGGCTCCGAGTCGCTCGCGGACTTCGTCGCCAAGCTCGAGAAGCCGCGCGCGGCCTGGATCATGGTGCCGGCCGGCTACGTCGAGAGCACTGTCGAGGCGCTCGCGGGGCTGATGGAACGCGGCGACATCATCATCGACGGCGGCAACTCCTACTACCGCGACGACATCGACCGGGCGAAGCAGCTCGAGCCGAAAGGGATCCACTACGTCGACGTCGGCACGAGCGGCGGCGTGTTCGGCCTCACGCGCGGCTTCTGCCTGATGATCGGAGGCGAGGAGAAGGTCGTGGGTCACCTCGATCCCATCTTCGCCACGATCGCACCGGGGATCGGCGGCGCTCCGCGGACGCCCAGCCGGAACGGCAAGGCCTCGACCGCCGAGCAGGGCTATCTCCACTGCGGCCCGCACGGAGCCGGACACTTCGTGAAGATGGTCCACAACGGCATCGAGTACGGCCTGATGGCCGCGTATGCGGAGGGTCTCAACATCCTCAAGCACGCGAACGCGGGCAAGGACGGTCGAGAAGTCGACGCCGAGACCGCTCCGCTCCGCGAGCCCGAGTACTACCGGTACGACTTCGAGCTCGCAGACGTCGCGGAGGTCTGGCGGCGCGGCTCGGTCGTCGCCTCGTGGCTGCTCGACCTGACGGCCGACGCCCTGGCGAAGTCGCCGACCCTCGAGGACTTCGGCGGCCGGGTGTCCGACTCCGGCGAAGGCCGCTGGACGGTGAACGCCGCGGTCGACGTCGGCGCTCCCGCGCACGTCCTCACGGCGGCGCTGTACAACCGCTTCAGCTCGCGCGGCGAGTCGCTCTTCGCCGACCAGCTGCTCTCCGCGATGCGGGCCGAGTTCGGCGGCCACGCCGAGAAAGCCGCGACCGTGGCCTGATCCCACGGGTCATGGTGACCGCCCGGACAACACGCCACGAGCTCGAAGTTCTGGCCGACGCCGACGCCGTTGCCCGCCGCGGAGCGGCCTTCGTCGCAGGCCGTGCTCGAGCGGTCGTCGCCGCGGGCGGTCGCTTCACCCTCGCGGTCAGCGGCGGCACGACGCCCTGGGCGATGTTCCGCTACCTGAGGGAGGAGGGCGTCCCCTGGGATCGGATCACGATCTACCAGGTCGACGAGCGGCTCGCTCCGGACGGAGATCCGGACCGGAATCTCACGCACCTGCAGGAGAGTCTCCGGGGCGTAACCGTGGCGGTGCGGCCGATGCCCGTGACGGACGCCGATCCGGAGGCTGCGGCAGCCCGCTATGCGGCCGCGCTCCCCGAGCGCTTCGACGTCGTCCACCTCGGGCTTGGCGACGACGGGCACACCGCGTCCCTCGTTCCGGGCGATCCGGTGCTCGAGGTGAGCGACCGCGCAGTCGCGCTGACCGGGGAATACCGGGGCCGCAGGCGGATGACGCTCACCTATCCGGCGCTCGCCCGTGCGGAGCAGCTCCTCTGGCTCGTGACAGGATCCGGCAAGGCGGGGCCGCTCGCGAAGCTCCGTGCCGGCGATCGTTCGATTCCCGCCGGCCGGGTCGAGGCCGCGCGATCGCTCGTCGTCGCCGATCTCGCGGCCGCAGGGCCGGAATGATCCTCGCGGGCGACATCGGCGGCACGAAGACCTACCTCGCCCTCTTCGACGGGGCAGAAAGGGAGCCCGTCGAGCTCGCCGTCTACCGGAGCCGGGAGCATCCCGGACTCGACGAGATGGTCCGGGCCTTCCTCGCGGGGCACCGTGGCGAGATCGAGGGAGCCTGCTTCGGAATCGCCGGGCCGGTCCGGAACGGCCGCTGTGTCGACACGACGAACCTCGCCTGGCCGGTCGACAGCGCCTCCCTGGCCAGCCTCGTCGGACTGCCCAGTGTCGGCCTTCTGAACGATGTCGAGGCGAACGCCTGGGGAATCCTGGCGCTCGGGCCCGGGGACTTCGCGGTCCTCAACGAAGGCGACCCGGCTGCCAGGGGCAACGTCGCCGTGATCTCCGCGGGTACGGGCCTCGGCGAGGCGGGCCTCTACTGGGACGGTGCGCGCCATCACGTCTTCGCGAGCGAGGGCGGCCACGCAGACTTCGCGCCCCGGGACGAGCTCCAGGTCGAGCTCTACCGCTTCCTCGCCGCCGAGGTCGGGCACGTGAGCTACGAGCGGGTGTGCTCCGGTCTCGGGATCGTCAACCTCTACCGGTTCCTCCTCCACCGGGAGTCGCTCGAGGAGCCCGGGTGGTACCGGGAGGCCGAGGACAGGGGAGCGGCGATCGCGACGGCGGCGGCGCAGGGCGACGACGTCGCGGGCCGGGCGCTCGATCTCCTCTGCTCGATCTACGGCGCCGAGGCGGGAAACCTCGCGCTCAAGATCCTCGCCGTCGGAGGCGTCTACGTCGGCGGCGGGATCGCTCCGAAGCTGCTCCGGCGACTGGGCGAGGGAGCGTTCGTGCGTGCCTTCACCGACAAGGGGCGCTTCGCACCGATGCTCGAGCGGATCCCGGTCCGCGTCGTCCTGAACGACAAGGCGGCGCTTCTCGGCGCGGCGCTGAGAGCGCGGCTCCCCTAGAGGCTCAGCCCGGGGGCCGGGAGGCGGAAGACCTCGGCGACGCGCTCGAGCAGGGACTCGTCCCCGGAGAGCCGAACGGTGCCGCTCTCGACGGCCCGGCGCGGCTCGAGCGAGCCGGTCAGGAGCGCGAGCAACGGCTCGTTGCCGGTCTCGATCACGAGCTCGGGCTCCTCGGCCGGGCCCGTGGCCACCTCCACCTCGCCCTCGTCGAGCCGTGCATGAAACGTCCCGTTCTCGAGCCTGAACTCGATCGTCGCTCTCAGCCCGGTGGCCGCGTCGCCGTGCGCGAACGCCCGGAGGGCGACGCCGAGCCACGCCGAGCGCAGGCTCTGCGCCGGCGTCCGAGGCCCGAGGGAGCGGAGACCCCAGCGGCCGAGGTCGAGGAGGATCGGCTCGAGCTCTCGGCCGTACTCGGTCAGCTCGTAAACGGTCGAGGCGGCAGGAGGCGGAAGCGATCGACGGCGGATGATGCCGCCCTGCTCGAGCTCCTTCAGGCGTGCGGCGAGCACGTTCGTGCCGATCCCGGGCAGGTCCCGTTGCAGGTCGGTGAAGCGCTTCGGGCCGAGAATCAGCTCCCGGACGACGAGGAGCGCCCACCGCTCGCCCACGAGATCGAGCGCCCGCGCCACCGCGCAGAACTGTCCGTAGGTCCTCATTCGGTCCACTTGTTATTTAGAAGAATATGCTTGCGAAAAGCAAGGACACCCTCTAGGGTTGTCCGCGCCGACTGACGAGCGATGCAGAGGAGGAAGCGATGAGTACGGGACGGATCGGTTGGCACGAGCTGATGACGACGGACGTCGAGAAGGCGAAGAGCTTCTACGGCGAGCTGCTCGGCTGGGGGATCGAGGTCTACAAGCCGGGCGAGATGGACTATCCGATGATCAGCGTGAACGGCGGTCAGCACGGTGGGTTCGCGGAGCTGCCGGAGCAGGCGCGGAAGGCCGGGGCCCCGCCGCACTGGCTCGCGCACGTCATCGTCGAGAGCGCCGACGAGGCGGCGAGCCGCGCGGAGGCCAGCGGCGGCAACGTGCTCGTCGGGCCGATGAGCATTCCGGAGGTCGGGCGCTTCGCGGTGATCGCCGATCCGCAGGGCGCGGTCTTCTCGGCCTTCCAGGCCGAAGGCGAGGCGCCGACGCCGGAGGGCGTCTTCCTCTGGGACGAGCTGCTCGCGATCGATATCGAGGCCGCGAAGTCCTTCTACGGCAGCGTGCTGGGCTGGACGACGGAGCCGATGGAGATGGCGGGCGGCAGCACGTACACGCTGTTCAAGGCGGGCGACCAGATGGTCGGCGGCCTGATGCTGAAGCCCGAGCAGGCCGGTCCCGGGCCGGCCGCGTGGATGACGTACCTCGCCACCGACGACGTGGACGCGACCGCCGCGAGAGCGCAGAAGCTCGGGGGCAGCGTCCTCCAGCCGGCGTTCGACGTGCCGACGGTCGGCCGGATCGCGGTGATCGCCGACCCGACGGGCGCGGTCGTCGGCCTGTTCAAGCCGGAGCAGCGGTAGTCAGTCGGGAAGGGCGGGCGGCACGACGCTACCGGAGGGCGATCCGCTCGATCGCCTCACCGCGCCCGATCAGGATCTCGGCCGCCAGCTCGGGCGGGAAGAGGCCGTGCTCGACGACCCCGGGGGTCGCGGAGAGCCGCGCGGCGAGCCCGCCGGGGTCGTCGACCGCCCCGAGGTAGTCGGCGATCACGCCGCCGTCGGGGCTGCGCGGAACGTCTCGAAGCTCGACCGGGCCGAGCGCCCGGAGCGTCGCGGCGAGGCCGTACGCGAGGAGCTCGAGCGGTACGGGAGGCCGGAGCGCCTCGACCGCCTTCCCCGAGTCGGCGATGACGACGAACCGGTCAGCGGCGGCGGCGACGATCTTCTCGCGGGTGTGCGCGGCGCCCCCGCCCTTGATCAGCCACCCGTCGGGAGCGATCTGGTCGGCGCCGTCGATCGCGATGTCGAGGCGGTCGACCGCAGCGAAGGCCTCGACGTGGAGGCCGAGGTCGCTCGCCGCCCGCTCCGTGCGTGGTGACGTCGCGACGCAGCGGATGGAAAGGCCACGACGAGCGAGGGCGGGAAGCAGGAGAGAAACGGTCGAGCCCGTGCCGAGGCCGACGGTCATCCCGTCCTCGACGAGCTCGGCGGCCGCCTCGGCCGCGATCTGCTTCTCGCGTTCGGCGCTCACGGACGCATTGTCCCAGGCGGGAGGCCGGCGTTGCGCGTGCCGTGCCTACCAGACCGTTCGGCGGCGGTCGAGCGTGCGCAGGGCTCGGTCTCTCGTCACGAGCTGCGCATCGAGGGCGAGCGCGCTCGCGTAGAGAATGCGGTCGATCGGATCCCGCAAGCCCTCGACGAGGGCGGCACGCAGCGCGATCGCGGGGTCGAGCGGGATCGTCTCCGCTCGCTCGTGCGCGAGCGCCTGCCCGATCCACGCGGACACGTCACGGTCGAGACGCACTCTCCCCCGCACGACCAGCATCGCCACCTCGAAGCAGCTGATGGTCGCGATCCCGATCCGGTCGGCGCGGTCGATCGCGTCGCGGGCGCGGCGAGAGAGCTTTCCGGGAGCCGAGAGCCACCAGAGCAGCACGTGCGTATCGACGACGATCACTCTCCGTCGAGCTCCCAGCCTCGCTCGACGTCCCACTCGAGGCCGAGCGGCTCGGTCAGCTCATCGGCGCTCACGAGCTGCGCGACGCTCCCCAGGAGAGACGGTGCCGGCTCCACCGGCACCACGCGAGCCACCGGCTTGCCGCGCTTCGTGACGACGATCGGCTGACCGCTTGCGGCCACCTCGTCGAGGAGGCCGAGGCACTCGGCCTTGAACCTGCTCGCTGCGATCTTGCGCTCCGGTGCCATAATGATCATGGTCAGATTATCATGGTTACTTCGTCATGGAACCGTGCCGGAATCGCGCTGAAACGACGACGTGTCCGTCCCGGCCGTGCGAAGATCATGCCGGGGATGGCCCGGCGCAGCTTCGCGAGCGACAACTCGGCAGGCGTTCACCCGGAGGTGCTCGCCGCGATCGAGGCTGCGAACGAGGGGCACGTGCTCGCCTACGGAGACGACCGCTACACGCGCCGCCTGGAGAGCCGTTTCGCCGAGGTCTTCGGCGACGGCACGCGGGTGTTCCCCGTCTTCAACGGGACGGCGGCGAACGTCCTCTCCCTCCAGGCGCTGCTCCGCCCCTACGAGGCGGCGGTCTGTGCCGAGACTGCCCACGTGTACGTCGACGAGTGTGGAGCGCCGGAGCGGTTCCTGGGCTCGAAGCTGCTCCCGGTGCCGACGCCCGACGGGAAGCTGACGCCGGAGCTGGTCGACCGGCGGGCCCGCGGGTGGGGTGACCAGCACCACGTCCAGCCCCGCGCCGTCTCGATCAGCCAGTCGACGGAGCTCGGCACCGTCTACAGGCCCGCGGAGGTACGAGCTCTCGCCGACCACGTCCACGGGCTCGGCATGCGGCTCCACATGGACGGTGCGCGGATCGCGAACGCGGCGGCCGCGCTCGGCGTCGGTTTGCGTGAGGCGACTCGAGACCAGGGCGTCGACGTGCTCTCGTTCGGTGGTACGAAGAGCGGCCTGCTCGCGGCCGAGGCGATCGTCGTCTTCGATCCGGCGCTGGCCGAGGGGCTCGAGTACGTCCGGAAGCAGGGGATGCAGCTCGCCTCCAAGATGCGCTTTCTCGCCGCACAGCTCGAGGCTCTCCTCACCGACGGCCTCTGGCGGCGCAACGCGGAGCACGCGAACGCGATGGCCCGCCGGCTCGCCGCCGCGGTGCAGGGGATTCCGGGCCTCGAGATCACGCAGCGGGTCGAGGCGAACGCCGTCTTCGCCGTCCTGCCCGCGGACGCGATCGCACGGCTGCGGGAGCGCTTCCTCTTCTACGTCGTCGACGAGCGGCGGCCAGAGGTGCGGTGGATGACCGCGTGGG
>JBBILK010000044.1:7249-10868 GCA_037444965.1 Actinomycetota bacterium
CATCAAGATGGCCGGCAAGACTCCGGTGCTTATGGACGTGGACGCATTCGCCCTGGCCGTGGCAGAGGCGGTGACGGCGGAGTCGTAACGTTCGCGGGCCGGGTGCGACTGAACCTCGAGCAAGCGACTGCGAGGTCACGATGAGCCCGATCGCTGAGTCTGCCCCGTCGGTACGCTCGTCCGGCGTCCACGTGCCGGACGACCACGTGATCGTCCTGTTCGGCTCGACCGGAGATCTCGCCCGGCGCAAGCTCCTACCCGGGCTGTTCCATCTCGGCGAGGCGGGCCTTCTCCCGGAGCGGTTCCGCATCGTGGGAACGTCCCGAAAACCACTGTCCGACGAGGCGTTCCGGGCGCACGCCAGGCAGGCCGTCGACGAGTTCGGGCGGCGAGCGCCCGGCGAGGACGCGTGGGAGGAGTTCTCACGCAGGCTCCACTACGCAGCCTCCGATGCGGGGGACGCGCGTGAGCTGGCCGAGGCCGTCACTCGATCGAGAGACGAGATCGGCGGGGAGGCCCGCCTGCTCCACTACCTCTCGGTGCCGCCGCAGGCGATGGCCGGGATCGTCGGGGCTCTCGGCGAGGCCGGCCTGGCCGAGGGCGCCCGGGTGATCATGGAGAAGCCCTTCGGCACCGACCTCGCCTCGGCACGGGCGCTGAACGAGAAGGTGCACGCCGTCTTCAGCGAGTCCCAGATCTTCCGCATCGACCACTTCCTCGGCAAGGAGTCGGTCCAGAACATCCTCGCCCTGCGGTTCGCGAACGGCCTGTTCGAGCCGGTCTGGAACCGCGACCACATCGACTCGGTGCAGATCGACGTCCCGGAGAGGCTCTCGATCGGCAGCCGGGCAGGCTTCTACGAAGGTACGGGCGCCTTCCGCGACATGATCGTCACCCACCTGTTCCAGGTGCTCGGCTTCGTGGCGATGGAGCCGCCGACGTCGCTCGACCCGGACGTGCTCGTCGCCGAGAAGGTGAAGGTGTTCCAGGCAATGAGACCGCTCGACCCCGCGAGGGCCGTCCGGGGCCAGTACGAGGGCTACCTCGACGTGGACGGCGTCTTGCCGGATTCGCAGACCGAGACGTTCGTCGCCCTCGAGGTCGAGATCGAGAACTGGCGCTGGGCCGGTGTTCCCTTCTTCCTGAGGACGGGCAAGCAGCTCGCTCAGGGCCGCCGGGTGATCACCATCACCTTCAAGGAGCCGCCGCTCCGCATGTTCCCCATCCTGGACGGCTTCGGGCCGAACGAGCTCGTCTTCGAGGTCGCCGAGCCCGGCGCGATCCGGGCCAACTTCCTCGCCAAGCTCCCGGGCGCGACGATGGAGCTCGGCCCCGCGACGATGGAGTTCGACTACGCGGACTCCTTCTGCGTTCGAAACCAGCTCGAAGCCTACGAGCGGCTCATTCACGACGCGATGATCGGCGACCGCACGCTGTTCACACGGGCGGACGGGATCGAGCGCCTGTGGGAGGTCGCGACGCCGCTGCTCGAGAGCCCGCCGCCGGTGCAGCTCTACCCGCCCGGCTCGTGGGGACCGGAGGCGGTGAAGGACCTGATCGCTCCGCGCCGCTGGTACCTCCCGGAGGGGCGCTGACCTGATCTTGCCAGCCGAGCCCGACGGGAGTACGGTCGGCGCCGGTGGCCGACGTCTTCGTCTCCTACGCGCGGGAGGATCAGGCGTTCGTGCGGCGGCTACACGAGGCGCTGGCCGCCCGGGGGCGGGAGAGCTGGGTCGACTGGGAGGGTATCGAGCCGACCGATCGCTGGCTCGAGTCGATCCGTGAGGCGATCGACGGGGCAGACGCCGTCGTCTTCGTCCTCTCGCCGGACTCGGTCGTCTCGGAGGTCTGCCTCGCCGAGCTCGAGCACGCGGCCGCCCAGAACAAGCGCCTCGCTCCGGTCGTCTGCCGCGACGTCGAGGGCCTGAGCGTGCCGGAGGAGCTCGCCGAGCTGAGCTGGATCTTCCTGCGCGAGCGCGACGACTTCGAGCACGGCGTCGACGCGCTCGTCCGTGCGCTCGACCTCGACCTCGAGCTCGTCCGCTTCCACACGCGCCTGCTCACGCGGGCGCGCTCGTGGGAGCTCGGCGGCCGCCGAGCGAGCCCGCTGCTGCGCGGCGACGAGCTGCGACAGGCGGAGGCGTGGCTCGTGCGCGGCGGCCGGGCCGGCGGCCCGCGACCGACGGAGCTGCAGATCGCCTTCGTCGAGGCGAGCAGGCGCGCCGCGCGGCGGCGCCAGACCGTGGCCGTCGCCCTCTCCCTGGCCGTTGCAGCGATCTCGATCGGGCTCGCGGTCTTCGCCGTCCTCCAGCGGAACGAGGCCCGCCACCAGAGCCGGGTCCTGCTCTCCCGCGCCTTGGCCGAGCGGGCGCTACGGACGACGAAGCCGGATCTCGCGATCCTCGTCGCGCTCGAGGCGTATCGCGTCGAGCCGACGCCTCAGGCGCGCTCGAGCGTGCTCGCCGCCGTCCAGGACTCCGCCTCGCTCGCAGGAATCCTCGGCGGGCAGGACGCCGAGGTGGACGCGGTTGCGTTCAGCCCGGACGGCCGCATCCTCGCCTCGGGCAGTCAGGACACGCGGATCCGGCTCTGGGACAGCGGTACGCGTTCCCTGATCGGCGTGCTGGACGGCCACGCGGGCGTCGTCGCCGCCGTTGCTTTCAGCCCCGATGGGGCCCTTCTCGCATCGGGCAGCTGGGACGGCACGGTCCGGCTCTGGGACCCTGCGGAGCGAGCACCGGCGCGTGCACCGCTTCGCCATGGCAGCGACGTGCTCGCCGTCGCCTTCAGCCCGGATGGCGCGCTGGTCGCCTCGGCCGGGCTCGACGGAACGGTCGCGCTGTGGGAGCTCCCCGCAGGGGAGAGAGTGCGGACGCTGCCCGTCTCCGCTCCCGTGCGCGCCGTCGCCTTCTCCCCGGACGGTCGGATCCTTGCCGCCGCGTCCGACGACGGGGCCGTCCGGCTGTGGAACCCGGACACGGGCGACGCGATCGGCGGGCCGCTCACGCTCCCGGGGGCGGTCAACGCGATCGCCTTCCACCCGGGAGGGAGCCTGCTCGCGGCCGGGCTCGCCGACGGCGGCGTGTTCCTCTGGGCGCTCGGCTCCGACGAACCTCGTTCGCGCGTGCTGGGCGCCCACCAGGAGGCCGTGTACGCCGTCGCGTTCGGGCCGGACGGCACGCTCGCGACTGCGGGCGGGGACGGCGTGATCTGGCTCTGGGATCCCGAGACCGGCGCGGCGTTGCGTGATCCGCTCGAAGGTCACGACGGCAGCGTGTTCGCCGTCGCGTTCGACCCCGGCGGGAAGCTCCTGGCGAGCGGATCCAAGGACGGAACAGTCGGGCTGTGGACGCCGTTCGCCGGCCAGGATCTCGATATCACCCTTGCCGGGCATCGAGGGACGGTCGATGCAGTCTCCTTCAGTCCCGACGGTTCCCGGCTCGCCTCCGGCGCGGACGACGGCAGCGTCCGCTTCTGGGATGCTGCGACGGGGCGGGAGTCGCGGGCGGCCCTTCGCGGCGCTTCGACGGCGGTATGGGATCTCGCGTTCAGTCCCGACGGCGCCGAGCTGCTGTCCGCCGCCGCCGTGGCCGTCAGTCGCAGACGGCCTCCGGGGGTC
>JBBILK010000045.1:0-2355 GCA_037444965.1 Actinomycetota bacterium
GGAGCCGCTGCCGGCGGCAGAGGTGGCCGCGACGCGCGTGTTCGAGCCCGTCCCGCCTGCGGAGCCCGAACCCGAGCCCGCTCGCGCGGCGATCGTCCTCGCCGGCAGGCGCCACGAGCTCGACCGGCCGGTGGTGACGGTCGGCCGCTCGCAGCAGTGCGACATCGTCGTCGAGGACGCGAGCGCCTCCCGGCGCCACGCCGAGCTGAGGCGGGAGGACGGCGCCTTCTGGGTCGTCGACCTCGGCTCGACCAACGGCACCGAGGTGAACGGCGAGCGGGTGGAGCGCGCGCGGCTCGAGACCGGCGACCGGATCACGGTCGGCCAGACGGTGCTCGTGTTCGAGCGCGCGGGCTGATGGTCGAGCAGGTTCTGCTCCTCCTCCAGGCCGTCTTCCTCGTCCTGCTCTACCTCTTCATCTGGCGGGTCGTCCGCACGGCGAGCCGAGATCTCCGGCTTCCCCAGGAGAGCTTCTTCCTCGCTCCCTCCCAGCTCGGCGGCGCCGCGGCGAGCTCCGACGGCGCCGTGCGGCCGCGACTCGTGATCGGGCAGAGCCGCTCGGTGGAGCCGGGCAGCTCGTTCGAGCTCGGTGCCGCGCCGATCACGATCGGGCGGGCGGCCGAGAACACGATCGCGCTCGAACGCGACGAGTACGCCTCCGCCCGCCATGCCCGCATCGAGCCGCTGCGGGACGGGATCTGGGTCGTCGATCTCGGCTCGACGAACGGCACCACCGTCAACGGGCGCAGAATCGACGGGCGCGAGCGGATCGGCGAGGGGGACGTCGTCCGCGTCGGCGAGACCGAGCTGAGGCTCGAGCGGTGAGAGTCGGCCGGAGCACGGGGTTGACAGATCCCGGCCGCGTGCGGCGCCGGAACGAGGACGCGTTCGTGTGCAGCCCGCCGCTGTTCGCCGTCGCCGACGGCATGGGGGGTGCCCAGGCGGGCGAGATCGCGTCCAGGATCGCCGCGGCCGCCTTCCGGGAGCCACCGGGCGGCGACCTCGACCCCGAGGCCCGGCTGCGCTCGATCATCCAGGAGGCGAACCGCCGCATCTACGCGAGGGCGTCCAGCGACCCGACGGTGTCGGGTATGGGGACGACCGTGACCGCGGCGATCGTCGCGAGCGACCGCGTCGCGCTCGGCCACGTCGGCGACTCGCGTGCGTACCGGATCCGGGACGGGAAGCTCGAGCAGCTGACGCAGGATCACTCGCTCGTCGCCGATCTCGTGCGCTCCGGGCGGCTCACGCCCGCGGAGGCCGAGCTGCACCCGCAGCGCTCCGTGATCACTCGCGCGCTCGGCACCGACGCAGCGGTGAGCATCGACAGCTTCACGGTCGAGGCGCTCCCGAACGACCTGTTCCTCCTCTGCTCCGACGGGCTCACGACCATGCTCGACGACGCCGAGGTGCTCGACGCCGTCTCCCGGGCTCCGGACCTCGAGACGGCGGCGCGCTCGCTCGTCCAGCGCGCGAACAAGCGGGGCGGGGAGGACAACATCACGGTGGTCCTCTTCGCGCTCGAGGACGGCGAGCCGGGCGACGAGGACACGCTCTCGGGTCTCGTGCTCCCCGTGACCGAGGAGCAGCCCGCCAGAGCCGCACCCGCCGCTCCTCCAGCCGGCGTTCCCCGCCGGCCCGTTCCGCCTCCGGCTCCGCCCGGAAGCCGGGTCGGTCGAACCGTCCTGGTCGTCGTCCTCGTGCTCGTCCTCTTCGCGGCCCTGGCGGGAGTCGCGCTCTGGGGTCTCTCGCGGGCCCACTTCGTCGGCGCCGGGGACGACGGTCGCGTCACGGTCTACCAGGGCGTCCCCTGGGAGGTCCTCGGCGTGAAGCTCTACCGGGAGATCTACGTCTCGAGCCTGCTCGCGCTCCAGCTCTCCCCCGAGGAGCGCACCGAGCTCTTCGACCACGAGCTCGTCAGCGAGGCCGAGGCGCTCGCCCGGATCGCGCCGTACGAGGAGGAAGCCAAGCCTTGAGCCTCCGCAATCGCGAGCTCGTCAACCTGCTCGCGGTCGGGATCCTCACCGGAATCGGCTTCGCGAGCGTCTACATCGCCCGCCAGTCGGTGCTCTCGACCGGGTCGCTCGCCTACGCGGGGCTCTTCCTCGGCCTCTACCTCGCGGCGCACGTCGTCGTCCGGGTCGCGCTGCCGTCGGCCGACCCGTACGTGCTGCCGCTGGCGGCGCTGCTCACGGGCATCGGCCTGACGATGATCTACCGCATCGACCCCGACCTCGCCTGGCGCCAGGGCCTCTGGATCGTGGTCGGGATCGCGGCCTTCGGCACCCTGGCCTTGCTCGTCCGCGACTACCGCGCACTCGACGGGATCAAGTACCTGCTCGGGATCAGCGCCGT
>JBBILK010000045.1:2396-5169 GCA_037444965.1 Actinomycetota bacterium
GTTCCCGGCCTCGGCAAGACGATCAACGGCTCCTCGCTCTGGATCGGCCTCGGCCCGGTCCGGTTCCAGCCGGGCGAGGTCGCGAAGGTGCTCCTCGTCGTCTTCCTCGCCGGCTACCTGCGGGACAAGCGGGAGGTGCTCTCCGGCGGGCTCGGCCGCTTCGGCCTCCCGCCGCTGAAGCACGCGGGCCCGCTGCTCGTCATCTGGGGCGCAGCGATGCTCGTTCTCTTCCAGACGAACGACCTCGGCGGCGGCCTGCTCTACTTCTCGGTCTTCGTCGCGATGCTCTACGTCGCGACGGGCCGGCTGCCCTACGTGGCGATCGGCATCCTCCTCTTCGCCGCGGGCGCCTACGGCCTCTACCACGTCGTCCCCCACGTGGAGACGCGGGTCTCGATCTGGCTCGACCCGTGGGCCGATCCGCTCGACGACGGCTACCAGCTCGTCCAGTCGATCTACGCGGTCTCCGGCGGCGGCCTGTTCGGCACGGGCCTCGGCGAGGGGGTGCTCGTGACCGAGTCCGGCTCGACCTGGATCCCGTACCTGCAGACTGACTTCATCTATTCCGCGATCGCCCAGGAGCTCGGGCTCGCGGGGGGCGCGGCGATCGTCCTCCTCTACCTGCTCCTCGTCTACCGGGGCCTGCGCATCGCCATGCTCGCGGACGACGGCTTCTCGAAGCTGCTCGCGACGGGACTGACCGCCACGGTCGGGATCCAGGCGTTCATCATCGTCGGCGGCGTCACGGGACTGATTCCGCTCACCGGCATCACGCTGCCGTTCGTCTCCTACGGCGGCTCGAGCATCGTCGCCAACTTCCTCGTCCTCTGGCTCCTGCTCGCCGTCTCGAACCGCGCCAACGCGCGCGCCCAGGGCCTGTGAACCCGCAGATCCGCCGGCTGTTCCTGGCGCTCGCGACGCTGTTCGTCGCGCTCATCGCGGTCTCGACCTACTGGCTCTGGCGCTCGCCGGACCTCGAGGCGAGGCAGGGCAACCCGACCCTCGTCGTCCGGCAGCTGACGATCGAGCGCGGCCTCGTCTACGCCTCCGACGGGCGGACCGTGCTCGCCCGCAACCGCCCCCGCACCGTCCAGGGCAAGACGCTCTACGAGCGCGTCTACCCGACCCGCGGACTCGTCGCACACACGGTCGGCTACTCGACGATCGCGCGCGCGCGAGCGGGGCTCGAGAAGTCGCTGAACGACTACCTGACCGGCTCGAACTGGAACCTCTCGACGGTCGTCGACCGCACGCTCGACAAGCTGCGCGGGCTGACCCAGGAGGGCAACTCGCTCGTGCTCACGATCGACGCCGAGGCGCAGGCGGAGGCGATGCGGCTGCTCGAGCCCTACTGCGGCTCGGTCGTCGCCCTCGAGCCGGCCACAGGTCGTGTCCTCGTGCTCGCCTCGTCACCGAGCTACGACCCGAACCTCGTCGAGGACGGCTTCGAGCAGATCCTCGGCCAGTCGGGGCCCTGCACGCCCGCGGCGCCGCTGCTCAACCGGGGCACGGCCGGGCTCTTCATTCCCGGATCGACGTTCAAGGTGATCACGGCGGCCGCGGCGCTCGACACCGGCAGCTTCGAGCTCGACAGCGAGTTCGACGACAAGGGCTACTGCGTCGAGTACGGCAAGAAGGTCTACAACTTCGCCGACCAGAGCGGGCCCCAGGTCTTCGGCCGTGTCACGCTCGCGGAGGCGCTCGCGAACTCGATCAACGCCGTCTTCTGCGACATCGGCAAGGAGCTCGGGCCGCTCACGGTGCTCGAGTACGCGAAGCGCTTCGGCTTCTACGACCTGCCGCCCCTCGAGACGCCGTCCGACGAGCGCAGGGAGAGCGGCCTCTACCGCCGCGGCCAGCTGTTCGACCCGAGCGATCCGAACGACGTCGACCCCGGACGCCTCGCGTTCGGGCAGGAGCGCCTCCTCGCGACGCCGCTCCAGATGGCGATGGTCGCCGCCGGAGTCGCAAACGGGGGTACGGTGATGACGCCGTACGTGGTCGACCGGATCCTCGAGCCGGACGGCGCGATCCTCACGAAGACGGGCGCCGAGGTCTACCGCGAGGCGATCGAGCCGCAAACGGCCGCCGAGCTCGCTGCGATCATGGAGCTCGTGGTCGAGTCGGGGACGGGAGCCGCCGCCCGGATTCCCGGCGTGCGGGTCGCGGGCAAGACCGGCACGGCGGAGACCGGCAGGCAGGGTCAGAACGACGTCTGGTTCATCGGCTTCGCCCCGGTCGAGGCGCCGACGATCGCGATCGCGGTCGCGCTCTCCGACCAGGCAGGGACCGGCGGCGCGCTCGCCGCCCCGATCGCGAGAGCCGTCATGGAGACGCTTCTCCAGTGAAGCAACTAGCCTAAGAAAGAGATGTCCCGCGTCCAGGACACCCTGATCGACAGCGTCTTCGACGGTCGCTACCGCATCCTCCGCCGGCTCGGGTCGGGCGGCATGGCGAACGTGTACCTCGCGGAGGACACGGAGCTCGGCCGCCGCGTGGCGATCAAGATCCTCAACGACCGCTACGCGAACGACGAGCTGTTCGTCGAGCGCTTCCGTCGCGAGGCGAAGTCGGCGGCCGGCCTCTCCCATCCCAACATCGTCTCGATCTACGACCGGGGCGAAGCGGAGGGCACGTACTACATCGCGATGGAGGTGATCGAGGGCAGGAGCCTCAAGGAGCTGATCCGCGAGGCAGGCCGGCTCAGACCCGCGCAGGCGATCGCCTACACGCGCCAGATCCTCTCGGCCGTGCGCTTCGCGCACCGCAACGG
>JBBILK010000045.1:5251-7498 GCA_037444965.1 Actinomycetota bacterium
CGCAGATGACGGAGGCCGGGTCGATCATGGGTACGGCGCAGTACCTGTCGCCCGAGCAGGCGCGCGGCGCGCCGGTCACCGCCGCCTCGGATGTCTACTCGGTCGGCATCGTCCTCTACGAGATGCTCACCGGCGACGTCCCGTTCCGTGGGGACACGCCGGTCGAGATCGCGATGAAGCACCTGAACGAGCCGCCGCACCCGCCGTCGGCGGTCGCCCCCGGCATCCCGGCCGACCTCGACCGGATCGTGCTGCGGGCCCTCGCCAAGGACCCGGCCGAGCGCTACGCGAGCGCCGAGGAGATCGACTCCGACCTCGCCCGCATCGAGGCGGGACTCCCGATCGCGCGGGAGACGACCGACGCGGCGACCGCCATCCTCTCGCGCCCCGCGGTCTCGTCCACTGCGGCGACGCAGATCCGCCCGCCGGAGACGACGCCGGTGCAGCCTCCACGCCCGCCGCGGCGGCCGCCGCCGTACGACCCCTACGGCGGCCGGCCCCCGAAGCGCAAGCGCTCGATCGTCCCCTGGCTCGTCGTCGCGATCCTGCTCGCCGCCGCGGGCATCGCCGGCTGGTACGTCTACCAGGAGGTGCAGAGCCAGCTCGAGGAGTCGAAGCCGGTAGCCGTCCCGAACGTGGTCGGGATCAAGCAGCAGCTCGCGATCAAGAACATCGAGGACGCGGAGCTCGTCGCGAAGGTGCAGCGCCAAGCCGACGAGGAGGTCCCGGAAGGGATCGTGATCGAGCAGCGGCCCGGGGCCGGAACGAGGATCGCGAAAGGCGAGACGGTGACGATCGTCGTCTCGACCGGCGTGCCGCAGGTGACGGTGCCGAAGGTGTCGGGGCTCCCGGTCGAGGACGCGATCCAGACCCTGAACGGCGCCGGCCTGCGAGCCAACGTCAAGGAGGTCTTCTCCGAGAAGTACGAGCCCGGGATCGTGATGTTCCAGGACCCGAAGCCGAACACGGAGGCCGACAAGGGCTCGACCGTCACGTTGACGGTGTCGAAGGGCGTCGAACAGGTCGAGGTCCCGAACGTGATCGGCTTCGACCAGGCGAGCGCCGAGGCGACCCTGACGGATGCCGGGCTCGTGCCGAACGCGGTGGTCGTGGAGTCGGGAGAGCCGGCAGGAACGGTGGTCGGACAGAGCCCGAACGGCGGCCTCGTCCCGAAGGGCACCGAGGTCGAGATCGACGTCTCGGCCGGCCCGCCGCCCCCACCCGAGACCGTCGCCGTCCCGGGCGTGACCGGGCTGACCGAGGAGGAGGCCACGCAGATCCTGAGCGACGCGGGCTTCCAGGTGGAGCCGGTCGACCAGCCGACGCTCAACCCCCTCGAGGACGGAATCGTCCTCAGCCAGGATCCGCTCGCAGGCGACGAGGTCGAACCCGGAACGACCGTGACGATCCTCGTGGGCCGGTTCCTGTGATGACCCGGTGAGCGGCCGGCGCGTCGCCGTGCTCATGGGCGGCCGCTCGAGCGAGCACGAGATCTCGCTCGCCTCGGCACGGTCGGTCGTCGCGGGGCTGGTCCAGGCTGGGTACGACGCCGTCCCGGTCGAGATCTCGCGCGAGGGCGCGTGGTCGCTCGAGGCGGCCCGCCCGGAGGAGCTGTTTCGCTCCTTCGACGTCGTCTTCCCGGTTCTGCACGGGCCGTTCGGCGAGGACGGCACCGTCCAGGGCCTGCTCGAGCTCGCAGGCGTCGCCTACGTCGGCGCGGGCGTGACCGCCTCGGGGCTCGCGATGGACAAGGACCTGTTCAAGGCGGTGATGCGCGACAAGGGCATCCCCGTCACGAGCAGCGTGACGCTGCGGGCCGGTCATGCCGGACGCGTCGAGAGCCCGTACGGCTTCCCGGTCGTCGTCAAGCCGGCCCGGCTCGGCTCGAGCTACGGGATCACGATCGCGCGAAACGAGGAGGAGCTGGCGCGCGGCGTCGCCCTCGCGCTCGCCCACGACGACAAGGTGCTGCTCGAGGAGTACGTCCGCGGCGTCGAGGTCGAATGCTCCGTGCTCGGCAACGAGCAGCCCGTCGCGTCGGTGCCCGGCGAGATCGTGCCGCTGCTCGCCGACTGGTACGACTACGCCTCGAAGTACGAGGAGGGGGGCATGGAGCTCGTCGTCCCGGCCCGCATCCCGGAAGCCGCCCGCGAGCGCGTTCGAGAGCTCGCCGTCGCCTCGTTTCTCGCCTCCGACTGCGAGGGCATGGCCCGCGTCGACTGCTTCGTCCGGCCCGACGGCGAGGCC
>JBBILK010000045.1:7512-10848 GCA_037444965.1 Actinomycetota bacterium
ACGAGCTCAACACGATCCCCGGCTTCACGGCCACGTCCGTCTACGCAAGGCTGTTCGAGGCCTCCGGCGTGCCGTACGTCGAGCTCCTGCGCCGGCTCGTCGAGCTCGCGCTCGAGCGCTACGAGCGGCGCCGGGCGCTGCGCTACTGAGCACCGGGACAACCCCTCCACCGAGGGTGGCCACACCGCCCGGGTACACGCGCCGTGTCGAATCGTGCTAGTCTCGAGGAGTGGGACCTGGCAGGAGCAGCAGGTTGAACATCACTCTTCCGCCGGAGCACGCGGCCAAGCTGGCGCGGCTTGCCGAGCGAACCCACGTGCAGGAGGGAACGCTCGCCCGCTCGCTCCTCACCCAGGCGATCGACGACACCGACCTCGACCCGCGCCACGTCGTCGACGCCCTCGACGGCATCCCGGGCGCCTGGGATCGGATCCGGCACGGCCTCGAGGACGCGCGTTCAGGCCGGACAGTCGCGCTCGACGACATCTGAGCCGGCATGGCCCGGGTCGAATGGAGCGAGCAAGCGCTGCGAAGCCTGGACCGTTTGATCCAGACCCACAGCCTGCCTGCCGATACGAAGACGCGCCTCAAGCAGTCGCTGCGCCCGCTGGAGCGATTTCCGCGGCTCGGACCCGCCGTGCAAGCGGGCGGCCGCGAGCTGCGCTTCATCCTGGGCCCCTGGCGCTGGCTGATCGTCGTCTACGCCTCCTTCGAGGCTGAAGACCGGGTGGTGGTGCTCTCGGTCGAGGACGGCCGCTCCTCGATGGCCGCCACAGCTCGCCGCTGATCGGCAATCGGGTGCGACCCGACTCCGGGGCGAGCTCGCCGGCCCCTACCCGAGAACCGCCTCCAGCGCCTCTTCCCAGACGCCGAGCGCCTCCTCGAGCTCGGCGCTCGAGATCGTGAGGGGTACGAGCACGCGGATGCAGTTGCCGTAGACGCCCGCTTTCAGGAGCAGCAGGCCGCGCGCCGCGGCGGCCTCGGCGACGGCAGTGGCGTACGCCGGAGCAGGCTGTTTCGTCTCGCGGTCCTCGACGAGCTCGATCGCGAGCATCGCGCCGAGACCCCGCACGTCCCCGATCTCCGGGTAGCGCCCGTACCAGCTCTGCATGCGCGAGCGGATCTCGGCGCCGACGGCCTCCGCGCGCTCGACCAGGCCCTCCGCCTCGATCGTGTCGAGGACGGCGAGCGCGGCGGCGCAGGCGACCGGGTTCCCGACGAACGTTCCCCCGATGCCGCTGTCGGCGGGCGCGTTCATGATCTCGGCCTTCCCGAGCACGCCGGAGAGGGGCAGGCCGCCCGCGATCGACTTGGCGACGGTGACCAGATCCGGCTCGACGCCGAAGTGCTCCATCGCGAACAGCTTCCCGGTGCGACCGAACCCCGTCTGCACTTCGTCTGCGACGAGCACGATCCCGTGCTCGTCGCAGATCTGCCGCAGCCCCTGGACGAACTCGGGCGGTGGCACGACGAAGCCCCCTTCGCCCTGGACCGGCTCGAACACCACTGCGGCGACGTGCTCTGCAGGGACCCGCGTCGTGAAGGCGCGCTCGAGCTTCGCGAGCGCGTGCCCCGCGCCGGGGCCGCGGTAGGGATCGGCGAACGGGACGCGGTAGACCTCGGGCGCGAACGGGCCGAAGCCCGCCTTGTAGGGGTGCGTCTTCGAGGTCAGCGACATCGCCATCAGCGTCCGCCCGTGGAACGCGCCGTCGAACGCGACGACGCCGGCGCGGCCGGTGTGGGCCCTCGCGATCTTGACCGCGTTCTCGACCGCTTCCGCGCCGGAGTTGAAGAACGCCGCTCGCACGTGGCCCGAGATCGGCACGAGCGCGCAGAGCCGCTCGGCGAGGGCGACGTAGCTCTCGTAGGGAAGGACGGTGAAGTCGGTGTGCGTGAAGCGCTCGAGCTGCTCCTGGGCGGCGGCGACGACGCGCGGCGCCGTGTGGCCGACGTTCAGGCAGCCGACGCCGCCGGTGAAGTCGATGAAGACGTTGCCGTCCACGTCGGTCACGGTCGCGCCGCGGGCCTCCGCGACGACGAGCGGGAAGTAGTGCGAGAGCGGGTCGGCGACGATCCGCTCCTTGCGCTCCAGGATCGCCTGCGAGCGCGGGCCCGGGATCGCCGTACGCAGGGAGATGACGCGCTGCTGCACCACCGAGATGAGCTTATAGGCTTGCGCCGATGGTTCTCTCCGACCGCACGATCCGGCGCCTCCTCACGGAGGGACGTATCGGCATCGAGCCCTTCGACGACTCCCTCGTCCAGCCGTCGAGCGTCGACGTTCGCGTCGACCGCTACTTCCGCGTCTTCCGCAACGCGCGCTACCCCTACATCGACGTCAAGCAGCCGATGGACGACCTGACGGAGCTCGTCGAGATCGCCGACGAGGAGCCCTTCATCCTCCACCCGGGCGAGTTCGTGCTCGGCTCGACGCTGGAGCGGGTGACGCTCCCCGACGACCTCGTCGCGAGGCTCGAGGGGAAGAGCTCTCTGGGGCGGCTCGGGCTCCTGATCCACTCGACCGCCGGCTTCATCGATCCCGGCTGGGACGGGCACGTCACGCTCGAGCTCTCGAACGTCGCCAACCTGCCGATCACGATCTACTTCGGGATGAAGATCGGCCAGCTCTCGTTCGTGCAGATGACCGAGCCGGCCGAGGCACCCTACGGCTCGAGCGGGCTCGGCTCGAAGTACAAGGGGCAGACCGGGCCCACTCCGAGCCGCTACTGGCAGAACTTCTCGCCTGCGGCTCGAAGTTCCGCTAGGACCGAGGGATGATTCTCGTCACCGGCGGTACGGGCTTCGTCGGGCAGCGGGTCGTCCACAGGCTCCGCGCGGAGGAGCGCCCCGTTCGCTGCCTCGTTCGCGATCGCAGCCGCGCCCCGAGGCTCGAGGCGTGGGGTTGCGAGCTCGCGGACGGCGACGTCACCGACGCGGCGAGCGTCCGGGAGGCGGCCGGCGGCTGCGAGGCCGTCGTTCACCTGGTCGCGATCATCCAGGGGAGCCCGGAGGACTTCCGGCGGGTGATGGTCGACGGGACCCGCAACGTCGTCGAGGCCGCCAGGGTCGCGGGGAGCCGCCGGCTCGTCCTGATGAGCGCCCTCGGCGTGAGCGAGCAGACGAAGGAGCTCACGCCCTACTACCGGGCGAAGTGGGCGATGGAACAGATCGTGCGCGAGTCGGGTCTCGAGTACGTGATCCTCCGGCCGAGCTTCGTGCTCGGGCCCGGCGGCGGCGCGATCACGGAGTTCTCCCGGCTCGTCCGGTTCCTGCCGGCGATCCCCGTCGTCGGCTCGGGCGAGCTTCCTCGCTATCGCGAGTCCCAACCCCGTGCCA
>JBBILK010000046.1:0-3715 GCA_037444965.1 Actinomycetota bacterium
CCTCGCTCGACTCGCTGCGAGCTCGAGACGGCGGCCTCACGGTCGTCGAGGTCGTCTACGAGCAAGGCGAGCCCGATCTCTACGTCCTGCTCGAGCCTGAGGAAGGGGGCTTCTGGGCTGAGCTTCTCGCCGACGCCGGCACACGCAGCACGTTCACCCTGGAGACGCTGCCCACGCTCGGGGACGTGCGCGGGCTCCCGGACCGGCCGCTCGGGGTCGACCAGTCGAACTCCTCGTTCGTCCTCGGCGAGCGGCTCGTGCTCAAGTGCTACCGCCGCCTCTGGCCGGGGCCGCACCCCGAGGTCGAGCTCTTGAGCTTCCTCGGCGCCGAGGGCGGGTGCGTCCACGTCCCGGCGACCGCGGGCGCCCTCTACTGGGGCGATCCGCCGTACGCACTCGCCCTGCTCCAGGCGTACGTCCCCGCCGCCGAGGACGGGTGGGCCTGGGCGACCGGGGCGCTGCAGCGGTCGCTGGCGGGGGAGCCGCTCTCCGCGGCGACAGCGTGGGCGGCTGAGCTCGGAGCGGTGACGGCCGAGCTCCACGACGCCCTTGCCGAGGGGTTCGGCACGCGGCCGGCCGCAGCGGCGGATCTGGAGGGCTGGTCGCGGCGCGCCGAGGCGCTGCTCGGGCAGGTGGAGGAGACGGCGGAGCTGGCACCCGTTCTCCGTGCCGAGCTCGCTCCGCTCGGAGCGCCGCAGCACAGACCCGAGCTGACCCGGATCCACGGTGACCTCCACGTCGGGCAGGTGCTGCGTTCCCCCGCCGGCTACCGCGTGATCGACTTCGAGGGAGAGCCCACGCGCCCGCCCGAGGAGCGGCGGGCGCTCGACTCGCCGCTGCGCGACGTCGCCTCGATGGTGCGCTCGTTCGACAACCTCGCCCGCTGGACGCTGCGCGCAGGCGGAACCGGGGTCGAGGCCGCGGCACGCGCCTGGGTCGAGGAGGCGCGGGCACGCTTCCTCGACGCCTACGCCCGACGCCGGCCTGTCGACATCGGGCTCCTGCGCGCGCTCGAGGTCGAGAAGGCCGTCTACGAGCTCGCCTACGCGGCGTCGTTCCTGCCCGAGTGGGCGGAGGTCGCGAGACCGGCCCTGTGCGAGCTCGTCGGGAGTCGCCCGTGAGCGGGCCGGAGGCCTTCCTCGCCGACCTGCTCGAGGAGCCGGAGACCCTGGCCTGCTGCCTCGACGCTTACGACGACGCGGCGGGGCCGTTGCAGGCGATCGGTGAGGTCGGCGAGCGGCGGGTGCTCTTCGTCGGCATGGGCAGCTCCCGTTTCGCCGCGCTCGCCGCCGCCTCGCTCCTTCGTAGCCGCGGCGTCGACGCTACCGCCGAGCGAGCGTCGACCGGGGCACCGGCGCCGCCCGCGGAGGACACGCTCGTGGTGGCGATCTCCGCGTCCGGCGAGACCGCGGAGACCGTGGCGGCGGTTCGCCGGCACCGCGGCGCCGCGCGTGTCGTCGCCGTGACGAACCGGCCCGGCAGCACGCTCGCCGTCGACGCAGACGCCGTCCTGCCGCTGCTCGCCGGCGAGGAGGGCGGCGGCGTCGCCTGCCGGACGTACCAGTGCACCGTCGCCGTCCTGCTCGCGCTGTGCGGGAGGATCGTCCGGGATGAGGAGCTCCGGCCAGGCCGGCTCACCGCTGCCGTGCAGGCCGTCGCGCACCTGCAGGCGACGAGGGAGGAATGGGTTCCGCGGGCGCTCGACGTGCTCGGCGGCGGCCCGATCTCCGTCGTGGCGCCGGACGAGCGCTGCTCGTCGGCCGAGCAGGCGGCGCTGATGCTCCGCGAGGGCCCTCGCATCCCCGCCGACGCCTGCGAGACGGGCGACTGGCTCCACGTCGACGTCTACCTCACCCGCCGTCCGGGCTACCGGGCGATCCTCTTCCCCGGCTCGCGCTTCGACGCAGCGTTCATGGACTGGATCCGCCGGCGCGGCTCGGCCGTCGTCTCGGTGGGAACGCCCGTGGAGGGCGCCGCCGTCGCGGTCGAGTACCCGCACGCGGACGATCCCCGCGTCGCGCTGCTCGCCGAGACGAGCGCCGTCGAGCTGCTCGCGGCCGAGCTCTGGGCCCGGTCGTCGGCATGACGGTTCCGCTCGTCTGCGCCGCCGGTGACCTCGTCGAGGACGTCGTGGTCCGCCTCCCCGGGCCCGCCGTCCGGGGTGCCGATACGCCCGCCACGATCGTTCGCCGCCGCGGCGGCAGCGCGGCGAACGTCGCAGCGGCAGTCGCCGCTGCCGGCGGGCGGGCACGGTTCCTGGGACGGATCGGCGCCGACCACCTCGGGGCGGCGTTGGTGGCCCAGCTCGAGGCGGAAGGCGTCGAGGTCGCCGTCCAGCGGGAAGGCCGGACCGGCTCGATCGTCGTCCTCGTCGACCCGGACGGCGAGCGGACGTTCCTGAGCGACCGGGGAGCCGCGATCGACTTCGACGGGGGCGATGCGGCATCTCTCGAGGGGGCGTCGGCGCTCCACCTGCCCGCGTACTCGCTCGCCGGAGGCGCGCTCGCGACGGCGTCGATCCGCCTTGCGGAAGCTGCCGGGCGGCTCGGGATCCCGGTGTCCGTCGACGCCTCGTCGACGACCCTGCTCGCCGCGATTCTCGAAGGTCACCCGCTCGACGGCGGCCGCTTCCGCGGGCTCGTCGACGAGCTCGGGGTCGCCGTGCTGTTCGCGAACGAGGCAGAGGCCGGCCTCCTCGAGCTGCTCGAGCGGCCGCTCGCAGGCAGGCTCGTGGTCGTCAAGCAAGGCCCGGCGCCCACCGTCGTCCTCCAGCCCGGCGGGCCGCGGGCCGAGGTCCCGGCGCTCGAGGTCGAGAACGTCATCGACACGACCGGCGCCGGCGACGCGTTCGCCGCGGCGTTCATGCTCGCGTGGCTCGAAGGCTCCACGCCGCTCGAGGCGGCCGCCGCGGGTAACGCCTACGCGGCGGCGGTGATCGCGAGCCCGCGCGACGGGGCCTAGGCTGATGCCGTGATCGAGGTCGCGCCCGAGGTCGCCGCCGCCGTTGCCGCCCGCAGGCCGGTCGTGGCGCTCGAGTCGACGATCTTCAGCCGGCTCGGGTTGCCCGCGGAGGCCGGCGCGGAAGCGCTGAAGCGCTGCCTCGCCGCTGTGCGCCAGGGAGGAGCCGTCCCGGCGCTGACGGCGGTGCTCGACGGCGCTCCCCGGGTCGGGCTCGGCGAGGGCGAGCAGGCCCGGGTGCTCGAGCTCGAGACGAAGGTCGCGGAGCGCGACCTTCCCGTCGCGGCAGCGGCCGGGGCGAGCGGTGCCACGACCGTCTCGGCCGCGCTCGCGCTCGCCGCCCGCGCGGGGATCGAGGTCTTCGCCACGGGCGGGATCGGCGGCGTCCACCGCGGCGCCGAGCGGACGGGGGACGTCAGCTCCGACCTGACGGCGCTCGCGCGCCACCCCGTGGTGGCCGTCAGCGCCGGTGTGAAGGGCTTCCTCGACCTGCCGCGCACGCTCGAGGCGCTCGAGACGCTCGGCGTGCCGGTGCTCGGCTACGGCACCGACGAGCTGCCGGCCTTCTGGTGCCGGACGAGCGGACTGCCGGTGCCGCACCGCTGCGACGCTGCCGGGGAGGTCGCCGCTGCTGCCCGTGCCGCGCGGGAGCTCGGGCTCCCGGCCGGTGTGCTCGTCGCCGTTCCCTGCCCGGAAGCCGATGCCCTTCCCCGCGAGCTCGTCGAGCCGGCGATCGAGGCCGCCCTCGACGAGGCCG
>JBBILK010000046.1:3748-4048 GCA_037444965.1 Actinomycetota bacterium
TCGGGCGGGGCCGTCACCCCGTTCGTCCTCGAGCGCCTGGCCGAGGCCACGGGCGGGCGCACCCTCCCCGCCAACCTCGCGCTCGCCGAGCGGAACGCCGAGGTCGCGGCGGCGATCGCCGTGGCCCTAGCCGAGCTCAGACGGTCGGGGTAGGCGCGAGCGCGTCACGTGATCGTCAGCACGGCGGCACCGCGCACCTCGCCCGCCCGCAGGCGGTCGAGCGCCTCGTTCGCCTGCTCGAGCGGGTAGGGCTCGGAGACCGCGTGCACCACTTCGCCCACCAGCTCTCGGGCGGGGAGC
>JBBILK010000046.1:4058-8528 GCA_037444965.1 Actinomycetota bacterium
GTCCGCACCGGAACCCGTGGGGCGAGTGCCATGAACTCCTCGCCGTCGCGGCGGGTCAGGTTCGCGACCGAGCGGACGGAGCGCTCTCCCCACAGGATCGAGTAGGGGAACGAGGGGATGTCGCTCATGTGGATGCCGGCGCAGACCACCGTGCCGCCCTTCGCCACGGCGCGCAGCGCGGCCGGCACGAGCTCGCCGGCGGGAGCGAAGATGATCGCGGCGTCGAGCTCCTCCGGAGGTGGGCCGAGCGCGTCGCCAACCCACTCCGCCCCGAGCTCGAGCGCGAAGCGCCGCGCCGCCTCGTCCGCCGCCTTCGTGAAGGCGAACACCCGGCGACCCTGCCAGCGCGCGACCTGGGTGACGATGTGCGCGGCGGCGCCGAAGCCGTAGAGACCGAGCCGCTCGCCGTCGCCGGCCGCGACGAGCGAGCGGTAGCCGATCAGGCCGGCGCAGAGGAGCGGCGCCGCCTGCAGGTCCGGGTAGCCCTCCGGGATCGGGAAGCAGAAGCGGTGGTCGGCCGCTGCGTACCCGGCGAAGCCGCCGTCGATCTGGTAGCCGGTGAACCGAGCCCGGTCGCAGAGGTTCTCGCGGCCCGAGCGGCAGTAGCGGCACTCCCCGCACGTCCACCCGAGCCACGGGATGCCGACCCGGTCGCCGGGCACGAAGCCGGCGCCCTCGCCCGCCTCCACGACCGTGCCGACGATCTGGTGTCCCGGGACGAGCGGGAGCGTCGGCTCGGTGAGCTCGCCGTCGACCACGTGCAGATCGGTGCGGCAGACTCCGCAGGCGTGTACGCGCACGAGAACCCGTCCGGGACCGGCTTCGGGCCGCGGCAGGTCCGCCGGCCGCAGCGGGCGGCCGGGTGCGTCGAGAACCATGGCCCGCACGGGAGCTACCGAAGCTCGCCGAGCAGGCTCTCGAGATCGAGGGGCTCGGTGACCATCCCGATCGAGCCGTCCGGCTCGCGCGGCCAGCTCTCCCGGGGCCGATCGCAGTAGAGCTCGACACCGTTGCCATCAGGGTCACGCAGGTAGAGGGCCTCGCTCACGCCGTGGTCGGAGGCGCCGTCGAGCCGGATCCCGGCCTCGACGACGGCGACGAGCGCCTCGGCGAGCGCCCGCCGGGTCGGGTAGCGGATCGCCACGTGGTAGAGGCCCGCGGTTCCGCGCGGCGCCGGTGGCCCGCCCCGGCTCTCCCAGGTGTTCAGGCCGATGTGGTGGTGGTAGCCGCCGGCCGAGAGGAACGCGGCGTGGTCGCCGAGCTGCTGCTGCAGCTCGAAGCCGAGCACGTCGCGCCAGAACCCGAGCGCGCGCTCGAGGTCGGCAACCTTCAGGTGCACGTGGCCGATGTCGACACGCGGGTCGATCGGAGCCATCTACGGAAACTCGATCAGGACGCGGCCGAGCTTGCCGGGGCCGTCCATGCGGTCGAACGCCTCGGTCACCCGGTCGGCAGGGAAGACGGAGTCGACGATCGCGCGGGCTCGGCCGTCGGCGAGGAAGGGGACGACCTCCCGCTCGAACGCGCGCACCGCGAGGGCCTTGTCCTCGAGCGAGCGGGCCCGCAGGACGCTGCCGTAGATCGCCGCCCGCGTGACCATCAGCGAGAGCAGCGGCAGCGTCGCTTCCGCGCCGGCCCCGGTGCCGATCACGGCGATGCGCCCCTTCAGGGCGAGGGCTGCGAGGTTGGCGGGGAAGTGCGAAGCGCCGACGAGCTCGAGGATGACGTCCGCCCCGCGACCGCTCGTCAGCCGGCGGGCGTCGTCGACGAACGACGCGTCGGGAACCGGCTCGGCTCCGAGCGAGCGCACGAGCTCCGCGCCTGCGTCGAAGCGAACCGTCCCGAGAACCCGAGCGCCCATGGCACGGCCGATCTGGACGGCGGCCGAGCCGACGCCGCCCGCGGCGCCGTGCACGAGCAGCGTCTCGCCCGGCCGCAGGCCGGCCTGCGTGGCGATCGCGTCGTGCGCCGTGATGAACGCCTCGGGCACGGCGGCCGCCTCTCGCTCGTCGAGGCGGTCGGGGACGCGGCAGACGTGCCGCTCGTGAGCGACCACCAGGTCGGCGAGCCCGCCGCCGCCGACGAGCCCGAAGACGCGGTCGCCCGGCTGCCAGGCCGTGACACCGCTGCCGCAGGCCTCGACGACCCCGGCGACCTCGAGACCCGGGATGTCCGGCGGGCTGCCCGGCGGCGCGGCGTAGCTGCCCTCCCGCTGGGCGATGTCGGCGGTGTTCACCCCTGCGAAGCGTGCCCGGATCAGCACGTCCTGGGTTCCGGGAATCGCGTCGGGGCGCTCCTCGACGCGCACGACCTCGTTCCCGCCGGTTCCGGTGAAGACGACGGCCTTCACGATCCGCAATACTCGCAGATGCGAGTCGCCTCGCAGCCGCGGCCACCGATCAGCGGTGGCTGCGCCGGGGCCGCCAGAAGACCGCGAGCAGGGCGGCGGCCTCGGCGAGCAGGGAGACGGCAGCGAGGAGCTTGAGGCGCTTCATCGGGATCTCGATTCGGAGTTCTCCTCGAGATCATCGGCACCTGCCGGCTCCCGCATGAGCGAGCCCTTGCATTCCGCAATCTGTTGCGTCATGATCAACAGGTTGCATGATGCGCAACGGCGTTCAGACGGTCGACAGGGCGCTCCAGCTCCTCCTCGCTTTCGGCGCCGAGGGCCAGGAGCTCGGCGTCACCGAGCTCGCCGCACGCGTCGGCGTCCACAAGTCCACGGCCTCGCGCCTGGCGGCGACGCTCGCCGAGCGGGGCTTCCTCGAGCGCCCTCCGGGCAGCGACTCCTTCCGCCTCGGGCCCGAGCTCGGACGGCTCGGACTGCTCGCCCTCGGCGGGCGTGACCTGGTCGAGCTGGCCGGGCCGGTGATGGAGCGCCTCGCACAGGAGACCGGCGAGACGGTCAACCTCGCCGTCCTCGACGGAGCGGAGGTCGTGAACCTGGCCCAGGCCGAGGGCCGGCACATCGTCGGCGTCGGCGCGTGGACCGGCCGCCGCACCGAGCCCCACTGCACCGCGAACGGGAAGGTGCTGCTCGCGTTCTCGAACGCCGCAGTGCCGAGCGCGGCGCTCACCCGCCACACCAGGCGAACGATCACGAGCGCGAGGGCGCTCCAGCGGGAGCTCGAGCTCGTTCGCAGCCGCGGCTGGGCACGGGCGGTGGGCGAGCTCGAGGAGGGCCTGCACGCGGTGGCCGCGCCGGTGGTCGACGGCTTCGGGCGCTGCCGCGCCGCGCTCAGCGTCTCCGGGCCCTCCTACCGGCTGCCGGAAGGGCGCTTGCCCGAGCTCGCGGTGCGCTGCCGACGGGCCGCCGGCGAGCTCGGCGACCTGCTCGGAGGGAGTGCTCATGCGGCTTGAGCTCGCGAGCTACCCGGTCGAGGCGGTCGACCTCGAGGCTGCCGCCTCGGGGCTCGTCTTCGACGACGCCAGGCTCGCGCGCGTCGACGTCGAGATCGTGCGCCCGGGCGAGCCGGTCCGCGTCATCCACGTGCTCGACGCCGTCGAGCCTCGCGTGAAGGCGAACGATCCCGAGGCGACCTTCCCCGGCGCGCTCGGGGCGCTCCGGCCGGCGGGTGAGGGGCGGACGAACAGGATCGCGGGCGCGGCGGTGCTCGCCTGCACGGACTTCCCGGCCGAGGAGCGACCGCTGCACGAGCAGGAGTCGCTCGTCGACATGGCCGGCCCGGGCGCTGTGTACTCGCAGCTCTCGCAGACGACGAACGTCGTCCTGACCTTCCACGCCGCCCCTGGGGTCGGCAACGAGGACTTCGAGGCCGCGGTGCGCGAGGCGAAGCTCGGGGCCGCGCGAGACCTCGCGGCGGCGACGATCGGGCACGAGCCGGCCTCCGTCGAGTCGCTCGAATACGAGCTCGGCGGCACGGGCGACGGCTCCCTTCCGGCCGTGGCGCTCCTGCTCCAGCTCTCGTCACTCGGCCCGCTCTACGAGATCTACCTCTACGGCACCGACCTCGACGGCTTCCAGCCGGCTCCGCTCAACCCGCTCGAGGTGCTCGACGGGGCGCTCACCTGCGGGGAGTACCACTGGGCCGGCCTGCGCAACCCGACCTACCACTTCCAGAACTCGGCCCTCGTCCGGGAGCTGCTCGCGGCCGACGGGAAGCGCCTGCGCTTCGCGGGTCTCGTCGCCTGCCGCGGCTACAACCAGAGCGCCCAGGACAAGGAGCGCGCCGCGATGCTCGCCGCGAAGCTCGCGCGCGAGCTCGGCGCCGACGGCGCGATCGTGACGACCGACGCGGGTGGGAACTCCCACACGGACACGATGCTGACGGTACGGGCGTGCGAGCGAGCCGGCGTCCGCACCGTCGCGATCGTCGCCGAGATGGGCGGTCTCACCGACTGGGTGCCCGAGGCCGACGCGATCGTCAGCGTCGGCAACGCCGAGGAGTACGTGCCCGAATGGCGGCCCGAGCGCGTGCTCGGCGGCGACACCCTGCTGGACGGAAGGCC
>JBBILK010000046.1:8628-10831 GCA_037444965.1 Actinomycetota bacterium
GGTGAAGGTCGTCCACTACCTGAACCAGTTCTTCGCCGGCCTCGGTGGCGAGGAGGCCGCCGGCTCGGCCCCGGTGCGGCTCGACGGCGCCGTCGGTCCCGGCAAGGGGCTCGGGCTCGAGGTGGCCGTCACGCTCGCCTGCGGTGACGACTACTTCGGCGAGCACGAGGACGAGGCGCTCGGGCAGCTCCTGCGCTGGCTCGACGAGGAGAGCCCAGACGTTCTCCTCTGCGGGCCCTCGTTCGGCTCGGGCCGCTACGGGTACGCCTGCGGAACGCTCGCGCGCGAGGCGGCGCGGCGCGGCATCCCCGCCGTGTGCGGGATGCATCCCGAGAGCCCGGGCGTCACGGCCGCCGAGGGCTCCGCCTACATCGTCCCGACGTCGACGAACGTCGCCGGCATGCGCGAGGCGCTCCCGAAGCTCGCCGCGCTCGCCCGGCGGCTTGCGGCCGGCGAGGAGCTCGGCGGCCCCGAGCAGGAGGGGTACCTGCCGCGTGGCCTTCGCCGGAACGAGCAGGCCGAGCAGACGGGCGCCGCGCGGGCGATCGAGCTCCTGCTCGCGAAGCTCGCCGGGGAGACCCGCACCGAGGTGGGGGCCGCCTTCGATCGCGTCGCGCCGCCACCCCCCGTCGCCGATCTCCGCCGCGCGAAGCTCGCGCTCGTCACCGAAGCCGGCTGCGTGCCTCAGGGCAATCCGGACAACCTGCCCACGATCCGGGCTCACGCGTGGCTTCGCTACCCGCTCCCCGCCGAGGGAACGCTCGCGGCGGGGCGCTACGAGTCGGTGCACGGCGGCTTCGACGTGACCGCTGCGAACGCCGATCCGAACCGTCTCGTCCCGCTCGACGCGGTGCGCGAGCTCCTCGACGCCGGCCGGATCGGCTCGCTCCACGACGCCTTCTACACGACGACCGGGAACGGCACCCCGGTCGCCGCCTCGACGAAGTTCGGGCAGGAGATCGCCGAGGAGCTGCGCGAGCACGGGGTCGAGGCCGTGCTCCTGTCAGGCACCTGAGGGACCGGCACGCGCTGCGGGGCAGTGCTGGCGAAGGAGATCGAGCGAGCCGGAATTCCGACCGTGTTCGTGACGGCGCTGCCGACGATCGCGACGATGATCGGCGCGAACCGGGTCGTCCGCGGCATCGCGATCACAAGCCCCTGCGGCGACCCGGAGCGAAGCCCGGCTGGCGAGCGTGAGCTTCGCCGGCGGATCGTCGAGCGCGCGCTCGAGCTGCTCGAGACCGACGTCGAGACCGGGACCGTCTGGGAGGTGCCCCGGTGACCGGGCGCGCCGGCATCCTCGGCGCGGCCTTCGTGCTCGAGCACGTCCCCGACCTCGTCCGCTACGGCTCGAAGCCGCTCCGCGAGCGCGACCGGCTGCCCGAGCTGCTCGGGTCGCTGCGGACGTACGAAGAGGCGCTCGCCTACCCGCCGCACCAGGTCTTCATCGGCAACCTGCGCCCGGAGGAGCTGTGGGAGCTCCCTCGTCCGTGGTGGACATGTCCCGGGGCCAGGCCCCAGGACATGTCCGGAAACGGCGCCAGCGGCGCGAGGGGGCCCTTCGGTGAGCTGATGCCGCAGGCCGACTACTACCGCCTGCTCGCCGAGGTCGACCAGTTCGACCTGGTCAGGCTCGGCACGGAGCCCGACGAGGGCGCCGGGGAGCTCGCCCTCTACGACGGCGGCCGGATCGTAGGCGCGTTCGCCCGTGCGCACGAGGCCGACGAGGCGTTGCAGGCGACTGTCCTGCTCGAGAACCTCTGCTGCAAGGCGAGCGGCGTGCACGCGCTTCGCTCGCTGCTCGAGCGGACGGCAACCGACCCCGAGTCGATCGAGTACGTGATCGGCTGCGGCGAGGAGGCGGTCGGCGATCGCTACCAGCGCGGTGGCGGCGCCATGGGCAAGGCGATCGCCGAGGCCGCCGGGCTGACGCGGGCGAGCGGGAGCGACGTGAAGGCGTTCTGCGCCGCCCCCGTGCACGCGCTGATCATGGCCGGCGCGCTCGTCGAGTCGGGCGCGTACGAGCGCGTCGTGGTCGTCGCGGGCGGCTCGCTCGCCAAGCTCGGGATGAAGTTCCAGGGGGCTCTCGATCACGGCGTCCCCGTCCTCGAGGACGTGCTCGCCGGCATGGCCGTCCTGGTCGGCCCGGCCGGGGACTCGGCGCCCGTCCTCCGGCTGGACGCGGTCGGGCGGCACCGGATCG
>JBBILK010000047.1:0-10786 GCA_037444965.1 Actinomycetota bacterium
GGCCAAACGCGAGGTCGTCGCGAGGAACGTCCGGCGGGCGCTCGACGCGGCCGGCGGCGTTCCCGGCGGAGAGCTGGTGACGCTGGTGGGTGGGTCGGCCTGCGACGCCGAGGTCGTCGACGTCGTGGCGGCCGAGCTCGCCGACCTCGACGTCGCGGTCGCGCGGGGCGACGTCCTCGGCCGGCACGGCCCCCGGGCGGCCGTCGCGGTCGGGCTCGTGCTTGCGTTTGCGAGGGGAGCGCGGTGAACGCGGTGGTCGCCCTGCTCGCGGACCGCTCGTGCGAGCGCGGCCTGGCGGCGGGCTTCGAGGAGGAGGGCGTTCCGCTCACGTGCGAGCTCGCGGAGGGCGAGGCGGCAGCCCTTGCACGTGAGGCCGTGACGCGGTCAGCTCTCGGTCTCGGGGTCGGGGGGGACGCCGAGAGGCTGGTGCTCGTTCTGGCAGGGTCGGCGGGGCAGGCATACCTGCAGGCGGATGCGCTGGATGCCAGGGCGTTCGGGCGCGCCGCAGCTCGAGTGGCGGCGAGACGGCCCCTGTAGCCTTCAGCCGTGCGCTCGACCGGGATCCATCACGTCGACCTCGTCGTCTCCGATCTCGACCGCTCGCTCGCCTTCTACCGGTCCCTGCTCGGTCCGCTCGGCTGGCACTCCGTCTCGGAGGCGCCCGGCGAGCGCGGCGAGACGATCCACTACCTCTACGGGCCCGGCTCCTCGGTCGGGCTCCGCCAGGCTCCCGACCTGGCGGCGAGCCTGCCCGTCGATCGCTACCGGGTCGGCCTCCATCACGTCTGCTTCGAGTGCGAGACGAAGGAGCTGCTCGACGAGGCAGCCGAGCGGCTCGGGAAGCTCGGGGCGACCGTCACCGACGGCCCCCGCGAGTTCCCCGAGTACCGATCCGGCTACTACGCCGTGTTCTTCCTCGACCCGGATGGCCTCAAGCTCGAGCTCGTCTGGACGCCGCCGGGGACGTACGACTACCAGCAGCGCCCGAGCTAGCGGCTCCTGCTCCCGCCCACGGGGGTCGCGCCGTAGTGGGCGTACGCCTCGCCTTCCTTCTCCTGCGAGATCGAGAGCCTGTAGTCGCCGAGTCCGAGGAGCCCCCGGCGGTCCTCCCGGTCGTAGGTGGGCGCGTGCTTGATCCGGTCCTTCGGCCAGGGGATGCGAACCGACGACCCGCGGCGCTCCGCGCCCGTCACCGGGACGAGGACGTGATGCTGGCGGAGCGTGCCCGTCAGCACGCCGAGCCACTCGGGTTGCTGCGTGTCGCGGTCGTTGAACACGTCGGCCAGGTAGCCGACCGACTTCCCGGTCTCGTCGACCACGTCGTGGCCGAGGAGCCCCCGCAACTCGTGCTCGTCCATGATCGTCCTGCCTTCCGTCCGCCTGCGAACGGCTCGCCGGCTAGTGCCCGTTCCCGCCGCGGAGGTCGGCGATCCGGATGATCTCGTCCCAGCGTCCCTTGCCGAAGCGGCCGGCTTTCTCCCGACCCTGGACCGCCAGCTCGCGAATCGCGTGCTCGACCGCCGGATCGTGGGTCTGGTACGCGGCATCCGTCAGCAGCCGCGCCGCCTCCTTGTCGTGGCCCGCGGCCAGCTCGCGCTTGGCCTCCTCGATCGTGGCCGTGACGTCCATCGAAACCTCCTTGCACGGTTTCGTTCAGTCTCCCTCCGGCCCGGTCAACGGCGCCTCAACACGCTCGCGTGCGGACTCAACGAACCCTCAACCGGGCGTATGCGTCGGATCGACCAGCCGGTAGCCGGCGCTCGACTCCGTGAGGAGGTAGCGGGGATGCCCGGGATCCGCCTCGAGCTTGTGGCGCAGCCGCGAGACGTAGACGTGCACGTAGTGCGGCTCCGCCTGGTAGGCGAGCCCCCAGACTTCGCGGAGGATCATCCCGTGCGTGAGCAGGCGGCCTTCGTTGCGGGCGAGGAGGGAGAGCAGCTTGAACTCGAGCGGCGTCAGCTGGAGTGGAGTCCCGTCCTTGAACGCGGCGTGCTTGTCCAGGTCGATCGTCAGCTCGCCGATCTCGAGCACCGGCCCGGCGGGAGGCGCTGCGCGGCGCAGGGCAGCCCGCAGTCGCGCGAGCAGCTCGCTCACGCCGAAGGGCTTCGTGACGTAGTCGTCCGCGCCGGCGTCGAGCACCGCGACCTTCTCCTGTTCCTCGCCGACCACCGAGAGGATCAGGATCGGCGCCTGCGTCCAGGTCCGGAGCTCCCTGCACACCTCGATGCCCGTCCGGTCCGGGAGGACGAGGTCGAGCAGCACCGCGTCGGGGGGCCGGAGGGTCGCCTGTGCGAGGGCCAGCTCGCCGCTCGCGGCCGTCTCGACCTCGTAGCCTGCGCCGCGCAGGATCGTCTCGAGCGCCCTCAGGATCTCGGGCTCGTCGTCGACGGCCAGGATCCGGGGTGCCGTCATCCCTCCGCCTCCGCGGAGGCAGCGGCCGGGAAGGTCGCCACGAACGACGCGCCTCTTCCCGGACTCGCCTCCGCCCGGATGCTGCCGCCGTTCGCCTCGACGAAGCCCTTCGCGATCGCGAGTCCGAGGCCGGCGCCCTCGCGACCGGGGGCTCTCGAGGCATGCCGGAACGGCTCGAAGATCCGCTCGAGGTCGCCCTCGTGGACGCCCGGCCCGCGGTCGGTGACGCGGACGGCGACCGCGCCGTTCTCGCGCGCCGCCTGCACGGTCACGGGCGTGTCGGCGGGCGAGAACTTGAGCGCGTTCTCGAGCAGGTTCGCGAGCGCGTGCTCGATCTGGAGCGGATCGACGCGCACGAGGGGAAGATCGCGGTCGAGTCGCACCTCGACCCGGCCGCGCGGCGGCGCGACGTGCCGGATCGCCTGGTCGAGCAGGCCCTCGACGGTTCGAAGCCTCGCGTCGGGGTGGGCGGCGCCCGCCTGGAGCCGGGAGAGGTCGAGCAGGTTGCGGACGACCCGGTCGAGCCGCCGGGCCTCGACGAGGGCCGAGTGAAGCAGGTTCTCGCGGTCGGCGTCGCCCAGCTCGAGGTGGGAGCTCTCGAGTGCCTCGAGCGAGGCCCGGATCGCGGTCAGCGGCGAGCGGAGGTCGTGGCTCACCGTGCGCAGGAGCGCCGTCTTCAGCGAGTCGCTGCGGCGGAGCGCCTCGGTCTCGAGCGCCTCCTGCGAGAGACGCTCCCGATCGACGGCGATCGCGAGGAGCGAGGCCAGCGCGGGCAGGAACCTGCGGCTCGCGAGCGGGTCGATCTCTCCTTCGACGTAGAGCGCGCCGACGCGCCGGCTTCCGGCGAGCAGCTCCAGTGCCGACTCGCCGGCCAGCGGACGACCGGCGTCGTCGAGTGCGATGCGGGCCGCTCGAATCTGAAGGATGCGGGCCACAGCTTCCGCGATGCGCGGGAGCTCTGCCCGCACCTCGGCGCCGGAGAGCAGCGTCGTCGACACCTCCGCGAGCAGCGCGGCCTCGCGCTCGCGCTGCTCCGCCTCGCGGGCGCGCCGGCGCGCCCGGGTGGCGAGCTCGCTGACGAGAACGCCGGTGGCGACGAAGACCGCGAAGACGAGCCAGTTCTCCTCGCCGGAGAGCGTGAACTTCAGCGTCGGCGGCAGGAAGAAGAAGTTGAAGACGAGCACGCTCGCGAGCGAGACGGCGAACGCGAACGCCCGGCCCCAGAGAATCGCGACCGGGAGGACGGCGAGCAGGTAGAGCGTCGCCAGGCTGAGCACGGGCATGTGCGGCCGCACCGCATGGAGCGACGCCGTCACCGCGGCGACGACCGCCACGCTGAGGAGCGCTCCGACGAGCGCACGACGCCGATCGACCCCGGCAACGCGCGCCCAGCTCGGGCGGACGGGCGTGGCCATGGACATAGGCTAGCGTGCCTGTGCGGTCCGTATCATGGTGCCGGCCGTGAAGACCGCACTCGTCCCGTTCGAAGAGGCACACGCCGCCGCCGTTCTCGGCTGGATCCGCTCACCGGCGGAGGCGGATGCGTGGGCATCGCTCGGGGATCGACCGCTCGACGTCTCGCTCTTCGCCGAGTGGCATCGCGATCCGAGCGTCCATCCGTTCACGCTGCTCGCGGACGGTGAGGCGGCAGGCTACGGGGAGGTGTGGGAGGACCGCGACGAGGACGAGGCGGAGCTCGCGCGGATCGTCGTCGCACCCGGCCTTCGCGGCCGCGGGCTCGGCCGCCGCCTGACCGGTCTGCTCGCAGTCGAAGCGTGGGCGCTCGGCTTCGGCGAGATCTGGCTTCGCGTCATGCCGGCGAACGCGCCGGCGCTCGCCTGCTACGGCAGCGCGGGGTTCGTTCGCGCCGCCCGGGACGAGGAAGCCCGCTTCAACGCCGGCCAGCCGCGCTCGTACCGCTGGCTGCGGCTCGAGAGCCCGGCCGGCGGGCCTGCGTAGACGATCCGGTGGGCCAGCTCGAGCGTCTCGTCGTCCACGCCCTTGCCCTCGGCAGCCGCCGAGACGGCGTCGACGAGGCGGTCACAGCCTGGCTCGTCCTCGACGGGCTCGAAGCTCGTCAGGCAGATCACGAGCCGGGCCCAGTCACGCAGCCCTGTCGCGAACGGCGCGTGGTGCAGGAGCCCGTGCGCCAGGTCCCGCAGCTCGGGCTCGGCGACGCGCAGCCCGTCGGGCACCTCGACCCACCACGTGTCGCCCTCGCTCACGAAGCGGACCCCGAGCAGCTCGAGCCGGCGTCGCGGCTCCTCGCCGCGAACCAGCTCGACGAGCGCCCGCTGGGCCGCCCGGTCGCGCTCCGCGGCGTCGTCGCTCGTGTGGCGCAGCAGCTTCTTCAAGCCCATGGACGCAGCATGGGCGGTAACCGCGGGAGCTCCAAGCCCCCGGACGGGTGACCTCAGTACTCCGTCGCCTCGAAGAACCAGCGGGCGATGTCGAGCTGCGGCAGCGCCCGGCCGCCCATCCAGAGGCTCATGATCTTCGAGTCGCGCCAGTGCTTCTCGACGTCGCCCTCGCGCGCGTACCCGTACGAGCCCATCAGGTCCAGCACCTGGTTCACGACCTTCGTCAGCCGGTCGGAGACGAAGAGCTTCGTCACGCGCGTCCTCGCGAGCATCTCCTCGGTCCACTTCGGCCCGTACAGATCCGGACGGTCGAGCATGCGCGCCTTCAGGTACGTCTCGGCGCGGCTGACCTCGATCGAGGCGACGATGTCGGCGAGCGTCGCCGCCGTGATCGAGTGCTCCTTCAGCGGCTTGCCGGCGACGATGCGCGTGTCGCACCAGTCCTTCACGAGCTCGTAGAGGTTCTTCATCACGCCGAGGCACTGCGCGGCCGTGCCGACGTTGCCGGACGAGATCATCGCCCGGCCCCGCTGCGCGTCCCGACCGGGGCCGTGCGCCCGGTACTCGACCGGGACGCGCACGTTCTCGTACCAGATGTCGCCGTTCGCGTCACCCGACATGCCGGCCTTCCGGTAGGGCTTGCTCTGGGTCACCCCAGGCGTGTCGGCGGGAACGTAGATGATCGCAACCCCGTCGTCGCCGGCGGCCGGGTCGGTCGTGCAGAAGGTGCAGAAGAGGTCGCCGACGCCGCCCGAGTTCGTCGGCCAGAGCTTGTGGCCGTTGACCACCCACTCGTCGCCGTCGAGCGTCGCCCGCGTGCGGATGAAGCGGCCGTGCGTCCCGTCGATGTTCTCGATGTCGGAGCCGGAGTGCGGCTCGGTGAGCGCGACGCAGCCGACGTACCAGCGCTCCTTGTCGAGGAACCGCGGCGTGAACAGCTCCATCAGGTACTCGTTGTCCTCGGGGGGGAAGATCGGCGACATCGCCCAGATCGAGCAGCTCGCCGCCGTCGCGAGCCCGGCGTCGGCGCGGGCCATCTCCTCGAGGAGGAGGCAGGACGTGATCGCGTCGATGCCGAGGCCGCCGTACTTCTCGGGCCAGCACGCCTGCTGGTAGCCGAGGTCGACGCAGAGGGACTTCAGGAGCGGCTTCACGATCCGGTGCTCCTCCCAGTCCTCGTCGATCTGCTGGCGAACGGGGATCACCTCGCGGTCGGCCCAGCCGCGGACCGCCTCGACGAGCTCCCACGCCTCGTCGGGCACCCACTCCCGGGGCAGGCTGAAGCTGTCGACGTTCGGCACGGTTCGACGCTAGCCGTCCCGATTCGCCACGACTTGATCGATTTTGCCTACTGGCCTGCGGGACGGGAGCGGCGCCCCCGGTAGCCCTTCCGCCAGAGCACGGCCGAGGCCGCGAGCAGGACGAGGAACATGACGCCGATCAGCACCGCGACCCAGCGGGGGATCCCGCCGCCCTGCTCCCCCTCGAAGACGACGAGCGACCCTGCCGGGAAGATGCTCTGCCCGCCGAACGCCGGCGCGCACGCTGCGCAGGTCACGACCGCCTCGTAGATGCCCTGCTCGAGCTCGGGAACCGTGAACGTCAGGTCTGCGCCGTCGAGCGCGCCGATCGGGACGGCCCCGGTGAGGTCGTCCGGGACGACGTCGGCCGCCACGTCGAGGCGCGCGAGCGCGACCGTCGCACCCTCCAGCTCGGGCCGCAGCGCGCGGTCGGCCCGGGCGGTGACGGTCGCTCCGACCTCGCCGCCGACGGGATCGAAGACGAGCCACACCGGTCCCTCGAGGCAGCGGGCGAGGTCGTCTCGCTCCTCGGCGGCCGCGAACTGCTCGTAGGGGCAGGCGCCGAGCGCGACGAACGCCTCGCCCGGCCTGCCCGCGACGCCGACGGCGACCGCCGGAGCGACGCCGGCCAGCTCGACGACAGCGGCTGGTTCGCCGGCGAGCTCGCCGTCTCCCAGTCCTTCCCCGAACGTCAGCTCGGGCGCCTCCGCCTCCTCGGGGTAGCGCGCTCCGGAGTAGATCGTCTCGCCGTAGGCGAGAGTGCCGAGCAGGCAGTCGAGCCGCTCGTCCTCCGTGTAGCCGCCGCAGCGGGCTCCGAGCACGAAGATCGTGCCCGGCCGGTCGGCGACGGCGACGGCGAGCCGGGGATCGATCCCCTCGATTCGCAGGACGGAGACCTCCGTGCGAGAGCGCTCGCACCCGTCCGGCGAGGTCGGCTCGTCGAGCGTCCCGGTGCCGATCGCCTCGGCTGTCGAGAGCGTGCGCATGGAGGGGATCGACTCGTCCCCGTAGACCATCCGGTCGTACCCGAGGAACGTGCGAGTCGGGCATTCCTGGGCTGCGGCCGGACCGGCAGTCGCGAGACCGGCGGCAGCGAGGCCGGCGGCGAGGATCCAACGGATTGGGCTCACGAGCAGCCGATCATACGAGAGCGACTCGAAGCCTCAGGCCGTCCGCCGCCGCGCGAGCTCCTGCTCCCTCGTCTCGCCGGGTAGCGGCAGGTCCTCGGGGCGGCGCTCCTCGTAGCTGACGCTGCACGGGCCGCCGGCGCCGTCGCGCTCCTGCTCGGAGCGCCAGTCGAGGAGGCGCCAGGTCCCGATCGGGCTCGTCTCGACGCGAACGGTCGGCACCGTTCTCGGCTCGTCCAGGAGCAGGGGCAGCGACGCCTCGGCCCACCCGGCCACCCGCCGGCGCCGCCGGGCCTCGACGCGCCACCTGAACGCGACGAACGTGCCCTCGACGGCGCGGGGGAGCTCGTCCGGGATCGTGACGTCGAAGTGCCGCCAGTTCGCCTCGACCAGGGCGCCGACTTCGCGCGCTGCGGCCCAGACGCCCTCGTCGAGCCAGATCGGCACGCTGCGAGTGCGAAGCGCCCAGTACGTCCCGATCCCGGGCCGCCTCTGGCCGACCAGCTCGGGCGCGACGTCGAGCCAGCACGCATCGCAGCGAAGGACGACCGTGATCCCGTGCGGGTCGCGGCGTTTCCCACGGTGCTCGACCCGGCCCTCGACCCGGCCACCGCCCCACGGCTCCGCGACGTCGAGCGAGAGGCCGAACTCCCCTGCCGCTGATGCAGGCGCGATCCCGCGTCCCTGGAGGTGCTCGGGAACGTCGGTGAGGAGCATCGTCGCGTCATCCCCCAACGACAGCTGGGGCGGCCCGAGGCCGCCCCAGACGTCGACGTGTTCGCTCCGGCCGCGCTAGGCCTCCTCGTGGACGAACTTGCCCACCGCCTCGTAGCGGTCCTTCGCCCGCGAGCGGTAGATGAGCGCGAGCAGGCAGCCGCCGAGGAAGATGCCGAGCGAGTAGTAGGGGACCGCCTCGGTCCAGCCCGAGTACTCGCCGGTCGTCAGGAAGGCGCGGTTCTTCATCATCAGGTAGACGGCGAACGCGATCGAACCCGCCCCGATGATCGGCGCCACCCCTGTCTTGAACCAGTGGAAGCCGTCTCTCGCCTCGCGGAGGAAGTAGACCATGATCGCCAGGTTCACGATGCCCATCAGCGGGAACAGCAGCATGTTGCCCTGGAACGGCATCCAGGTGCCGAGCTCGAAGATGGCGACGATCGGGTCGCTCGTGGGGATGCCCAGCGTCTCCTGGAAGCCCTTCCCGGCGCCGCCGAGCGCGAACATCGCGGTGACGCCGCAGCAGAAGACGAACACGACCATCGCCGCCACGAACGGGCTCTTGTGCGTCGCGTGGGTCCGACCGAGCACGCTCGGCAGGATCCGCTCCCTGCCCATCGCGAACAGGTAGCGGTTCGCGGTCTGCCAGAAGGCGAGCGCGCAGGCGAACGAGCCGGTCACGATCAGCACCTTGAACAGGTTCGTGAGGCCGACGCCGACGAACTCCTTCGTCACCGGGTAGTAGATGCTCGAGAAGTCGCCGTTCGGGTAGCCGGCGTTCGCGGGCCCGTTCTCCGGGTCGATCCCGTACTGCGCGGCGACCGCCCACAGCGACTCGTCGCCCTGGCCGTAGGCGCTGACGAGCATCCAGGTGATGAACGTGTAGAGGATCCCGAGCCCGATGCACGAGATGTAGATGGCGTAGGCCATCATCTTCTTCGGGTTCCGCGCCTCCTCGGCGTAGTTCGGCGCCATCTCGAAGCCGACCCACGACCAGTAGGCGGCGAACAGCCCGACGCCGACAGCGGCGCCGCCCACTCCCGCGAACACCCGGTCGGCCCCTTCTGCGCCGGCGCCGCCGCTGAAGAGGGTTGCCGGGTTGAGGGCCTCCCAGGCGATGCCGTCGGCGCCGCCCTGGAAGAGCACGGCGAAGCCGAAGATCAGGAGCACGATCAGCTCGCCGACGAGGCAGAAGCCGAGGATCTTCGCCACGACCTCGACGTGGAAGTACGTGATCAGGAACATGGCCAGGATGAACAGGAAGGCCCAGATCCGCCAGTCCATGTTGAACCCGACGCCGTCGCCGTCGGTGTCGCTGAGCGTCGACGTCGTCGTATTTGCGAAGTAGGACGTGACGCCGTTCACCCCGACGGCGAAGAGCATGTACGCGGCTGCGACGGCCACGGCCGACCCCAGGCCGATCACCCGTCCGAAGCCGTAGGCCATGTAGGAGTAGATGCCGCCTGCGGTCGTCACGCGCCGTGCCATCTCGATGTAGGCGACCGAGAAGAAGGTGAACGAGAGGGTTGCGATCCAGAAGGTGGCGGGTACGCCGATCCCGACACCGCGGATCGAGAGCGGGGTGTTGAACATCATCGCCGCGAGCGGAGCCGAGCCCGTCACGATGCAGAACAGGACCTGCGGCAGCCCGAGAGCGTTCCGCGCGAGCTCGCGGCTCCCGGTGAGCGCCGGTCCCGCAGTCGTTTCGCTGGCCTCCATACACCCCCCTTTCCGAGCTGCGCCCGGTCCTGCGATCGGGCCCGCACCCGAACAGACGACCTTGAGGGCTGTAGCGTAAACCGGAAAACGGACGCTTTACAAGGGGTTTCTGCTTAAATCGCGGCCGTGAGCCGGCTGGACGGCATGCGAGCGCTCGTCACCGGAGGGAGCTCCGGCATCGGTGCGGCCATCGTGGAGCGGCTCCGCGCGGACGGTGCGGCCGTCGTGCTGACGGGGCGCGACCAGGCGCGAGGCGACGACGTGGCAGTCCGCACCGGCTCGACGTTCGTCTGCGCGGACGTCCGCGACGGAGCCGCGGTGGCCGCCTCGGTGAAGGCGGCGATCGACGCGCTCGGCGGCCTCGACGCGCTCGTTCTCAACGCGGGCGTGCTGTACGAGGGGTCGCTCTCGGAAACCCCCGACGACGCCTGGGACGCGGTCCTCGAGACGAACCTGTTCGGCGCCTACCGCTACTCGGTCGCCTGCCTGCCGCACCTGCGCGCTGCCGGCGGCGGCTCGATCGTCGCCGTCTCCTCGGACGCGGGAGTCTGGGTCGAGACGGCGATCGGCGCCTACTCGGTCTCGAAGCGGGCGCTGATCACGCTTTCGCAGATGCTCGGCGTCGAGGCCGGAAAGGACGGGATCCGCGTCAACGTCGTCTGCCCGGGGGACACCCTCCCGGGGATGGCGACGTACACGTCGGGCCGTGTGGAGCGTGACCCGACGGGCTGGCTGCTCCCGCCTGCGGGGCGAATCGGCACCGCCGAGGACGCGGCGGCAGCGGTCGCGTTCTTCCTCTCCGCCGACGGGTCGTTCTGCAACGGCTCGGTCCTGCTCGTGGACGGCGGCATGCGCGCCGACCTGCACTCGACCTCCGTTCTGAACGTCTGATGTATCCGGATCTTGCAAACCGTCTCGCGTTCGTTACGGGCGGAACGTCCGGGATCGGCAAGGCGTGCGTCGAGCGGCTCCGCGCCGAGGGCATGACGGTCGTCTTCACGGGGCGAAGCGTTGAGCGCGGCGAGGCCGTCGCCGCGGCGACCGGCGCGACGTTCCTTCGAACCGACCACCGCGACCGGGCGCAGTCCGACCGCGCGGTCGAGGAGGCCCGCCGCGTCGGTGGCGGCAGGATCGACGTGCTCGTCGCCAA
>JBBILK010000048.1:0-10746 GCA_037444965.1 Actinomycetota bacterium
GATCGTGGTGGAAGCTGTCCGCGTCGTGCGGGCCGAGGTTCGCCTCGATACCGCGGATGGCGAGGTTCATCTTCGCGAGCTTCCAGGTCGTGTGGTTCGACTCCTGGCCGTAGATCGAGATGTCGCCGAGCCGTCCCCCGTGGGCGCGGATGAACTCCTCCGACTGGACGAACATGCCGCTCGAGCCGCAGCAGGGGTCATAGACCCGCCCCTGGTAGGGCTCGATCATCTCGACGAGCAGCCTGACGACGCAGCGCGGCGTGTAGAACTCGCCGCCCTTCTTGCCCTCCTTGCCCGCGAACTGGCCGAGGAAGTACTCGTAGACCCGGCCGAGGACGTCGTTCGCGCGGTTCTCCTCGCCGCCGAGGCCGATCGTCCCGACGAGGTCGATCAGCTCCCCGAGCCGGCGCTTGTCGAGCGCCGGCCGCGCGTAGTCCTTCGAGAGAACGCCCTTGAGCGTCGGGTTGTCCCGCTCGATGCCGGCCATCGCGTCGTCGACGAGCCTCCCGATCTCGGGCTGCTTCGCCGCGTCCTGGAGGCGGCGCCAGCGCGCCTCGGGCGGCACCCAGAAAACACCCTCGGCGCGGTACTCGTCGGGATCCTCGGGATCGGCGCCCTGGGCGACCTCCCCAAGGAGCTGGTCGTGGCGCTCCTCGAACGCGTCCGAGATGTACTTGAGGAAGATGAGCCCGAGGACGACGTGCTTGTACTCTGCCGCGTCCATGTTGCCGCGGAGCTTGTCCGCGGCAGCCCAGAGGGTCGCTTCGAACCCGAGCGTCGCGCCGTTCGCCGACTTCGCCTCTGCCCGCCGCCGCCCCACAGAGACCGATTATGGGGAAGCCGGATGCTGATCTGGAGCGGTCAGCTCGTCCAACTCATCTCGTATCTGGCTTGCAGCCCGTGACGAACCACTTCTGATTCCCACAAGGACGGCGAGGCCGGTCAGGACCTCCCGACCACGCCTCGTGAGCGATACGTGGTCGGGAGTCACCCCATCCTGGCGAAGGGAGCGAACCAGCGAGACCAGCGCGCCCTGGCTCCCGAGGGACTCAAGGCGTTGAGCGATCTCGCGCGGCACCAACCTCTGGTTGATCCCGTGCCATTGCAGAGCCTGCAGCGATGCGAGTCCTTCGCCTTCTCTGAGGATCTCGGTGAGGTCGTCCTCAGGGGAAGTCTTTGCCCAGTCCGTTAACAGGTGTTCGACGTGCGGTTCCACCTGCGTACGCCACCAGCCGAGATCAAGCAAGACAGGCTCGTTCTGCCAGCGCCAGACGGAAGGAAACGCGAGAAGCACACCCTGCACGTCCGAAGTCTGCCTGAGCGCGGGGAACAGCACCACGTCGCGGATCGTCTCGCGGCCGGTGAAGAGCATGGCCAGGCGGTCGATGCCGAGGCCGAGGCCGCCCGTCGGCGGCATCCCGTAGGAGAGCGCCTCGACGTAGTCCGGGTCGCCCTCCGGGGCGAGGGTGTCGCCCGCCGCCCGCTCGTCCTCGGAGCCGGCGAAGCGTGCCGCCTGCTCCTCGGCGTCGTTGATCTCGGTGTAGGCGTTCCCGAGCTCCATGCCGCAGACGAAGTACTCGAACCGCTCGACCGTGCGCGGGTCGTCGTCGGTCGTCCGCGCCCACGGCGAGAGCTCGATCGGGTAGTCGTAGAGGATCGTCGGCTCGACGAGGGTCGGCTCGACGAAGTGCGAGAGCGCGTGGTCGACGAGGTGCGCCCAGGTGCGGTCGGCGGCGGTGTCGACGCCGCGCTCCTCGAGCAGGCGGCGTAGCTCCGCCTCGTCGCGGGTCCCTGCGCCGTGCTCCGCGAGGGCGTCGGCGAGCCTGACGCGCCGCCACGGCCTCTTCACATCGACCTCGTGGCCGCGGAAGGTCACCTTCGTCGTTCCGAGCACCTCGAGGGCCACGCTCTCGACGAGCTCCTCGATCCGAGCCATCGTGTCGCGGTAGTCCGCGTAGGCCTCGTACCACTCGAGCATCGTGAACTCGGGCTGGTGCTTGTACGAGACGCTCTCGTTGCGGAAGTCCTTGCCGATCTCGTACACCCTCTCGAGCCCGCCGACGATCAGCCGCTTCAGGTACAGCTCGGTCGCGATCCGCAGGTAGAGGTCGGCGTCGAGCTCGTTGTGATGGGTCACGAAGGGGCGGGCGAAGGCGCCGCCGTAGCGCGGCTGCAGCACGGGCGTCTCGACCTCGACGAAGCCCTGCTCGTCCAGGTAGCGGCGGATCGCGGCGACCATGCGGCTGCGCGTGACGAAGTCCCGGCGGGTCTCCTCGTTGATCATCAGGTCGAGGTAGCGCTTGCGGTAGCGCGTCTCCGTGTCGACGAGGCCGTGGTAGTGGTCTGGCAGCGGCTGCCGGGTGCGCGCGAGCACCTCGAGCTCCTCGACCGCGAGCGACGGCTCCCCGCGGCGCGTCCGCGCCGGGTAGCCGACCGCGCCGACGACGTCGCCGAGGCTGACGTCGACGGCGCCGCAGCGGTCCTCGGCGCAGAGCAGCTGGAGCCTGCCGGAGCGATCGACGAGGTCGAGGAACGTCAGCTTCCCGTGCCCGCGGCGGCCGAGCACCCGCCCGGCGAGCCGCCAGCGGCGGCTTCCGGCCTCCTCGCCTGCGCCGAGCCGGTCGGCCTCGGCGCGGGCCGCGGCGATCTCGTCTCTGTCGGGGAAGCGTTTCGGCGCACTAATTGCCGTGCGAGCGTACTCGAAGGAGTTGTGCTGTCACGATATCTTGATATGACATCTTGCATGATGCTATTATGACGTCATGGATCTGACCCCTTACGTCTCGCGCGTCGAGAACAGCCTCGCCGCCGCGTCGGCCGCCGGTGACGAAGTCACGCAGCGCGCCGCCGCAGCTCTCACGGCGGCGCTCGAGCCCGCCGTCCGGCTCGGGATCATGGCCGCGCTCGCGGACGCAGCACTCGAGATCAGCGACGAGCTCGGCGACCGCGTCGTGGAGGTACGCCTGGAGGGGACCGGCATTCGCACCGTCGTCTCGAACCTGCCGCCCGGAGGTGCGGACGGCACGGAAGCCGCACCAACACCCGCTGCGGCCGGCGGAGAGGCGAGCCGGATCACGCTGCGGCTCCCGGAGGAGGTCAAGCTCCAGGCAGAGCACGCCGCCGCCGCCGAGGGGATCTCACTGAACACCTGGCTCGTCCGAGCGACGCAGCAGGCACTCGGGACACGCAGCCCGGCACCCGGCGTGACACGCGCGGAGGGAACACATCGCGTGCGCGGTTGGGTTCAGGCCTAGGCAGACATCGAGGAGGAAGACATGAACCCCGTGGCCGGAAGCGAGCCCGTACGCACCGAAACGTTCGCATGCCCCGCGCCTGCGGAACTCGACCTCCACGTCAACCTGGGCACGATCGAAGTCCGGACGGGCGACGTGGGCCACGTGCGGGCCCGCGTGTCGCTCGAGAACAGCCGGAGTTCCGGCGAGCGTGCGCCGCGGCTGCTCGAGAACGTGCAGATCACGTTCTCCGGCCAGGCCCGCCGGCTCGTCGTGCGCGCTCCTCGCGACCTGCGCCGGGTCCCGCTCGCCGTATCGATCGAAGCGCCGGCTCGCTCACGGCTCACTGCACGCGTGCACTCCGGCTCGATCACGGTGTCCGGGCCGCTCTCCGACCTGGACGCGGTCTCGGGCAGAGGCGAAATCACGGCCGGCGACGTCGAAGGTGACGTCCGCGTGGCCACCGGAGAAGGAACAGTGCGGCTCGGTCACGTGACCGGCAGGCTGCGGATCCGGACCGGCGCGGGCAGCGTCGAGGTCGCCTCGCTCGCGGGCGAGACGCAGCTCGCCACCGGCCGGGGGGACGTGAGGCTCGGCCGGGTCGAGGGCAACGTGACTGCACGGAGCGGGAAGGGCGACCTCCTGATCGCACTGGCCGCCCGTGGTCGGCTACGGCTGGCGACCGGGTCCGGCGACGTCCGCGTCGGGATCCAGGCCGGTACCGCGGCCGAGCTCGACCTCGCCTCGGGCTCCGGAACGGCCCGCAGCGAGCTCGAGGTCTCCGACCGAGCGCCAACCGGCATGCCGGCTCTGAGCGTCCGGGCGCGAACCGGCACGGGCGACGCGGTCGTCGCGCGAGCCGCCGACTGAACGGGGCGCTCAGGGCGTCAGGCGGTAGAAGCGGAAGAAGTCGCTCTCGATCGGGAGCACCTCGAAGCCCGAGAACCCGGCCTCCGTCGCGTAGCGACGCACCGTCTCCGGCCGCATGACCGTGCCGGTTCCGGCGGGATTCTCCCCGACCATCCCGACCGGGAGGCAGTGCACGACGCTGAAGCCGTAGTAGAGCCGCTCGAGATCGTCGCCGGGGGCGCTGAATGCCTCGGCAGTTCGCTCGTCGCCGACGATCACGCAGCCGCCCTCCGCAAGGAGGCCACGCGCCGCCCCTAGCACGCGGACCGGATAGGACATGTCGTGCAGCGCCTCGAAGATCGTCACCAGGTCGTACCGCCCGGACAGCCCCGGATCGGCGGCGTCCCGGCAATGGAAGCGAACCCGGTCCTCGACGCCGCTCCCGGCCAGGTTCCGGCCGGCGAGCTCGATCGAGGCAGCGTCGAGATCGATCCCGTCCACGAGCACCCGAGGGTACGCCCGCGCGAGTGCGATGCTGGAGAGCCCGCCTCCGCAGGCGAGGTCTGCGATTCGGGCGGGCGGGTCCGCGTGCAGGCGCTCGTGGACGTCCCGCACGCGGGGAAGCCACTCGCTGCCGAGCAGGTTGAGGAAGAGCGGGCGCGTGAAGGCCGCCTGGCCCTCGTAGAGATCGCTGCCGTAGTGCTCGTACGGGACGCCGTTCCCGTGTCGGAACGCGTCGAGCAGCATCGAGATCGGCCCGGTGCAGGCGACGAACAGGCGCCCGAAGGGTGCGACGTAGTTGAGGCTGTTCTCGTCGAGCAGCGCCTCGTCGTGCCCGGCGGGCAGCCGGAACCGGCGCCCGCCGGCGTCCGCGTCCTCGCCGTCGACCTCGAGGATCCCGCTCACCGCCTGATGCTCGAGCCATTCGCGCGCATACCGCTCGTGGATGCCGGCAGCCTCCGCGAGCTCGCCGGAATTCAGCGGGCCGCGATCCGCGAGCGTTCGGTACAGACCAAGCCGGTCTCCGAGGTACACGGAGAGGAGATCGAACGCCTCGATCGCCCCCGCGAAGAGCTTGCCGACGAGCGCGTCCCGGCGCTCCTCGGCGGACATCGCCGTCACTGCCATCGTGTGCCCTCCTCCTGAGAGTGAAGGGCATCATCGCATACGCGCGGCGACCGGTGCTAAGCCGCGTAGGCGCGAAGCGCCTACGCGGCCTTGATGTCCATGATCTTGAACTTGAGCGTGCCGCGCGGCGCGGTGACCTCGACGACCTCGCCCTTCTTGCGACCGAGGATCGCCTTTCCGACCGGTGACTCGTTCGAGAGCCGCTGTTCGGCCGGGTTCGCCTCGGCGGAGCCGACGATCGTGTACTCGATCGTCTCTTTTGCGTCCATGTCCCTCAGCCGGACGCGCGTACCGACGCCGACGACGTCGGACGACACCTCGCCGGCCTCGATCACGCGCGCGTTCGAGATCCGCTCCTCGAGCGTCGCGATCCGGTGCTCGAGCATCGCCGAGTTCTCCGTGATGTCGCCGAACTCGCGGGCATGCTTGATCCGCTCGGCCACCTCGCGCCGCTTGACGGTCGAGAGATACTGGATCTCCTCCCGGAGCTTCTCGAAGCCCTCGGGAGTGAGGATTACATCTTTCACCGGGTTCCTCCACCTACCCCAAAGACAGAAAAAGCGCGGTGCTGCAGGGCACCTCGCGACGTTCGATTGTAGCAGCGCCGTGAGGCGCGTCAATAGGAACGCGGACGGCCTCGGTATCATTCCCGGCTCGTGGCCGTGGATCTGCGCATGCCCTGGCGAATCGGGCCGGTCGAGATCCCGACCCGGCTCGTGCTCGCGCCGATGGCCGGCGTCAGCGTGCAGGCGTTCAGGCGTCAGGGACGGCGGTTCGGAGCAGGGCTCGTCTGCTCCGAGATGGTGAGCTGCGCCGGCATCTCGCACGGGAACGAGCGCACGCTCGGCTACCTCCTGATCTCCGAGGACGAGCACCCTCTCGCGGTCCAGATCTTCGGCTCGGAGCCTCGCCGGATGGCCGAAGCGGCGCGCCTGGTCGAGGCCGCGGGCGCCGACCTCGTCGACATCAACTTCGGCTGCCCCGTGCGCAAGGTCACGAAGACCGGCGCCGGCGCCTCGCTGCTCGATCGGCCGAAGCTGGCGTGGCGCATCGTCGAGGCCGTCGCGCGGGCGGTGTCGATTCCCGTCACCGTGAAGATGCGCCGCGGTCTCGAGAACGGCTCACGAGCGGCTCTCGACGTCGGGCCGGACCTCGTCGAGGCGGGCGCCGCCGCACTCACCCTCCACCCCCGCTCGGCGAGGCAGATGTACACGGGCACGGCCGACCACTCGCTCACCGCCGAGCTCGCCGCGCTCGTCGACGTGCCGGTGATCGCCTCGGGAGACATCACTTCGCGCACGCAAGCGTGCGCGATAGTGGAACAAACTGGGTGCGCGGCCGTCATGGTCGGCCGCAGCGCACAGGGCAACCCGTGGGCGCTTCGGGAGATCGTCGACGGCGACGCGCCCGAGCCGACGCGGGCCGAGGTGGCGGGAGAGCTTCTCTTCTTCATGAGCGAGACCGTGCGCGAGCTCGGCGAGCGGCGCGCGACCGGCTTCCTGAAGAAGTTCTACGGCTGGTACCTGGGCCGTGGCCGCTTCCCGAAGCCGTTCAAGCAGGAGCTCGTCCGGCTGGAGACGATCGCCGAGGTCGAGGAGCGGCTCCACGCCGCCGCGCCCGGCGCCGCCGAGGTGGCGGAGCGCCTGCGGGTCGAGGCGCGAGGCTTCGACGAGGCGCTGCTCGAGCTGCCCGTCTCGGCCTACGGCGGAGGGTAGGCCCGCCCGTACAATCGGGGTATGACGACGGTCGCAGGCGAGCGTCGCATCGTGACCGTGCTCTTCGCCGACGTGGTCGGGTCGACCGCGCTCGCCGAGCAGCTCGGGCCGGAGCGGTTCACGCTGCTCATGGACGAGGTGATGCGCCTCATGGGAGCCGAGGTCGAGCGGCTCGAGGGCACGGTCGTCCAGTACATCGGCGACGAGCTCTACGCGGTCTTCGGAGCGCCGCTCTCGCACGAGGACGACTCGGAACGCGCCGTCCGCGCGGCGCTCGCGATCCAGCGCGCGCTCTCCCGCTATGCCGGGGAGGTCAGGGACGCGTACGGCATCGAGCTCGCGGCGCGGATCGCCATCAACACCGGGCCGGTCGTGATCCGCCCCGACAGCGACGATCCGTACAACGCCCTCGGCGACACGGTGAACGTCGCCGCGCGGATCCAGAAGCTCGTCGAGGGCGGCGAGATCGTGATCGGGCGGACGACGAAGAGCCAGGTCGAGAGCTGCTTCGAGCTCGAGGACATGGGCCGCCAGGAGCTCCGCGGCGTCAGCGAGCCGGTCGAGACGTACCTGGTGCTCGGCGTGCTCGAGGAGACTCCGCTCCACCCCCTCTACCCGCTCGTCGGGCGCGACTTCGAGCTCTCGCTGCTCGAGCACGTGATGGACAACCTGGTCGATGGCCGTGGGGCCATCGTCTCGGTCGTCGGCGAGCCCGGGATCGGGAAGACTCGCCTCCTCGCCGAGGTGCGGCAGCGCTACCGCGACCGCGTGCGCTTCGTCGAGGGCCGCGCCGTCTCGTACGCGCAGAGCTCGCCCTACTGGCCCGTGCGCGACCTGCTCCGAGAATGGCTCTCCCTCGGGATCACCACGCCGGAGGCACGGACGAGGCTCGAGCTGAAGACCGAGCTCGCGCGCGTGTTCGGCGAGAACGCCGAGGCCTCCTACCCGTTCCTGGCCCGCCTGCTCGGCCTGACGCTCGAGCCGGACGCCGCCGAGCGCGTGCGCGAGCTGAACCGGGAGAGCCTCCAGCGCGAGACGTTCGAGCTCATGGGCGAGCTCGTCTGCCGGATCGCGGCCGAAGGCTCGCTCTGCCTCGTCTTCGAGGACCTCCACTGGGCGGACGACTCCACGCTCGAGCTCCTCGAGGAGCTCCTGCCGGTCACGGAGGAGGCAGCGGTCGGTCTCGTCCTGCTCTACCGCAGCGAGCGGGAACACGGCTCGTGGCGGCTCGGGGAGCGCGCCCGGCAGCGCTTCCCGCACCGCTACCGCGAGATCGAGCTGCGCCCGCTCCCCGGAGACGCGAGCCGCCTGCTCGCGCAGGCGATCGCAGGCGCCGAGCTGCCGGCATCCGTCGCCGATCTCCTCGCCGACCGGTCGGGCGGGAACCCGTTCTTCCTCGAGGAGGCGCTCCACGACCTCGTCGAGCGCGGCTCGCTGCGGCGTGACGACGGCCGGCTCGAGCTGGCGGTCGGCGTCGAGGAGCTCGCCATCCCGGCGCTCGTCCAGGGCGCGCTGCAAGCACGGCTCGATCGGCTCGAGCCCCGGGCGCGCGAGATGCTCGAGATCGCCGCCGTCGTCGGTCGCCGCTTCGGCTTGCCGCTGCTCGAGCGGATCGTTCCCCATGAGCAGCTGATCCCCGCCCTCTCCGAGCTCCAGCGCCTCGACCTCGTGGTCGAGCAGCGCCGCCGGCCGGCGCCCGAGTACGCATTCCGGCACGGGCTCGTGCAGGAGGTCGCCTACGCAAGCCTGCTCGAGAGCAAGCGGCGCAAGTTGCACCGCAAGGTCGGCGAGGCGCTCGAGGAGCTCCAGGCGGACGCGCCGCAGGAGGCGTACGGCGTGCTCGCCCGCCACTTCACGGAGGCGGACCTGCCGGAGAAGGCCGTCGACTACCTGCTGCGGGCAGGCGACGCGGCCCGCGCGATCTACGCCGACCAGGAGGCGCTCGCCCACTACCTCCGGGCCCGTACCTTCCTCGCCCGCATGGGCGACGATCTTCGCGCCCGCGAGACGCTGTTCAAGATCGCCCTCGCCCACCACCTCGCGTTCGACTTCGCTCGCGCCGAGGAGGCGTACGACGAGGCCTTCTGCTGCCGCGTCGAGGAGCCGCCGCGGCACGAGCCGACGGAGCGGCTCGAGATCGCCATCTCCCGCCCGGACGAGCTCGTTCCCGGGAGCGTCTACTCGACGGAGGGGATCCTGCTCACGGAGCACCTCTTCCGCGGGCTCCTGATGGTGGACAGAGAGCTCGGCGTCGTCCCCGCGATGGCCGACAACTTCCGCGTCTCGAGCGACGGTCTCGAGTACCTGTTCCGGCTCCGCGAAGGCGCGCGCTGGAGCGACGGTCACCCGCTCACGGCCGACGACTTCGCGTACACGTGGCGGTCGATGCGAGAGCAGGAGACGCTGACCGCATTCCACCTCGAGGACGTCGAGTCGGCGAGAGCGCTCGACGACAGGACGCTCGAGGTTCGCCTGCGGGAGCCGAGGAACTACTTCCCGTACATCCTCGCCTCACCCTGGTCGTTCCCCTGGCCGAAGCACCGCTGCGAGGAGCTCGGCGACGGCTGGCGCCAGCCCCAGAATCTCGTCGGCAACGGGCCGTTCGCCCTCGCCGAGCTCGACGAGAGCCATGCGACGCTCAGGGCGAATCCGCACTGGGCCGGGCCTCGGGGCAACGTCCGCGAGATCCACGTCGAGCTGGGCGGCCTCGACGCCGACCGCGTCGCCGCGTGGCGGGAAGGGCGATTCGACGTCGTGCACGTGTACGAGCGCTCGGTCGCCGACTGTCCCGACACGGTCGGGGAGGTGATCCCGGAGCTCTCGACCCGCTACATCGGCTTTCGGGCCGATCGTGAGCCGTTCTCCAGCGGGCTGCTTCGCAGAGCCTTCGCGCACGCCGTCGACCGCGAGCGGTTGCTCGCGAGCTTCTCGAGCTGGCAGCGCCCGGCGATCCGGGGCGGCGCCATTCCCCCTGCGATGCCCGGACACTCGCCCCGGATCGCGCCCGAGCACGACCTCGAGGCGGCTCGCCGCTTGCTCGCCGATGCGGGGCACCCGGAGGGAAGGGGACTCCCCGAGCTCGTCCTCGCCGTACCCTCCTGGCTGTCCCCTGCGAGCGGGTTCGTGGAGCAGTGGGAGGCGATCGGCGCCCGCGTCCGCATCGTCGACGCGGGCAAGTGCTGGACGATCCCGGAGTCCGCCCACTTCTGGGTCTCGGGCTGGACCGCCGACTACCCCGATCCCGACGGGTTCTTCCGCGGCTTCTTCCGCCTCGATCTTCCGCTCTTCCTCGACGCCGAGATCGCCGAGCTGCTCGAGGAGGCCCGGTCGCTCACCGACCAGGGCGAGCGGATGCGGCTCTACCACCGGCTCGACCGGATGCTCGTCGCCGAGCGGGTCGGCATGCTCCCGATCTCCTACGGCCGCTCGCTGCTCGCCAGGCGTACCTGGGTCGACGGTCTCTGGGCGAACCCCCTGTCGAAGGCGAACTTCGACGAGGCGGTCGTCAGGCGTTCCGCTCCCAGATCAGCCTGAGCCCTTCCAGCGTCAGATCCGGGTCGACGCGCTCGACCGTGCTCGCGTGCGGCGCGATCAGCTCGGCGAGGCCCCCGGTCGCGACCACGCGGGCGTCCTCGCCCAGCTCGCCGCGGATGGCCGAGACGATGCCGTCGACCTGGCCCGCGAAGCCGTAGACGAGCCCCGACTGCAGCGCGGTCGCGGTCGTCTTGCCGATCACCGTCGGCGGCTCGACGAAGTCCACCTTGACCAGGCGTGCCGCCCGGGCGAAGAGGGCGTCCATCGAGATCTCGATCCCGGGGGCG
>JBBILK010000049.1:0-10734 GCA_037444965.1 Actinomycetota bacterium
AGAGCTCGGGCGCGCGCCGCCGAACTTCGAAGTCGGGAGCCGGCTCCTGTTCGAGAACGAGCGGATCCGCGTTTGGGACATCACGCTTCAGCCCGGTGAGCGACTCCCGTTCCACTGCCACCGGACGAGCTACTTCTATCGCTGCGAGGCCGGCGGGATGTCACGGGTTCGCACCCTGGACGGACAGGTCGCCGTCTACGAGAGCCGACAGGACGAGGTGACGTTTCACGAGATCTCTCCGGGCGAGACGCTGATCCACGACCTCACGAACGCCGGCGACACCATCCTTCGCTTCACGACGGTCGAGCTGCTCGGGTAGCCCCGCTCTTCCAGCCGCCGATGTCCGAGGGCGGGCCCTGCGCCGATTCCGACCGGCGGGTTAGGCCATCTTGCTCATGGTCACGAAGCTCGCCGTGCCGCATGATTTCACCGCCATGGCAGTGGTGTACCTCCTAGCGCACGGATGACCTCGAGGTGGCATCCGGGAAGCCAGAGAGCGCCGCTCCGCTCGACTTCGCGCCGCTGAACCTGCAGCTCCGCTCCGGGGACGCCGTCTTCGCCTTCGACTCCAGGCTCGCCGTCGTCGGCTGGAACCGGGAAGCCGAGCGCTTGACCGGCTTGAAGGCAACGAAGGTGCTGGGCCGGCCCTGCTGGGAGGTGCTCGGCGGCGTCGACCTGGAGGGGCATCTCGTGTGTCACGCCGGCTGCTCGATCGCCCGCTCCTGCACGGAGGGGCGGGCCGCGACTCCCGTGACGCTCGCCGTCCGGGCGAACGGCGCCCGGCGGCTGATCCGGCTCTCGACGGTCTCCCTCGTTTGCGACGGCAAGCCGCTCAACCTCCATCTCTTCTCCGAGGTGAAGGGCGGGATGGCCGAGCAGCCACCACCCTCGGGAGCGTCGGCTTCGCCGCCGCTCACGCCCCGCCAGCACGACGTGCTGAGGCTCCTGGCGGAAGGCCTCGGCACCGAGGAGATCGCAGCACGCCTCGCCATCTCGCGCGCGACCGTGCGCAACCACGTCAGGGCTCTCCTGATCGCCCTCGAGTGCCACTCGCGCCTGGAGGCCGTCGTGCGGGGGCGTGCGCTCGGCCTGCTCTAGCAGCTCGCCTGCTCGAGGAATGGCTCAAATGGATCAAAAGATCCCGCTTGCGCCTGACGAAACAAGGGCCATGCAGCTCGAGTCTCTGCGACAGGCGCTCGGCGCCCTGCCCGACGCGATCCTGGTCGCCGACGCCGGCGGACGGATCGTCTTCGCAAACGCTCGCGCGGAGGAGCTGCTCGGCTTCACGCACGAGGAGCTTCTCGCCCTGACCGTCGAGGAGCTCCTACCCGAGCGACTGCGGGCCCGGCACGCTCGCCACCGCAGGCAGTTCGCAGCCGCGCCCAGGCCCAGGCCGATGGGAGCCGCGCACGAGCTGGTCGCCTTGCGCGCCGACGGGAGCGAGCTCGAGGTCGACATCAGCCTCGGCCCGGTGTCGCTCGACGGCCAGGAGCTCGTGATCGCCGCCCTGCGCGATGCGAGGGAGCGGCGCCGGGCAGAGCGCGACCTGCGCCTGATCGCCGAGGGTCTCGCGTCCACGACCGGGGCCGACTTCTTCCGTTCCCTCGTCCGCTACCTCGCGGCTGCGCTCGGCGTCCGCTACGCACTCGTCGGCGCGGTTGCCGGGGACTGCGGCTGCTCGATCCGCACGCTCGCCGTCTGGGACGGGGACGGCCTAGCCGAGAACTTCACCTACTCCCTGGCTGGGACACCGTGCGACATGGTGGTTGGTCGGGCTCCCTGCAGGTACCCCGCCGGTGTCCAGGAGCTCTTTCCCGAGGACGGGCACCTCCGCGAGCTCGACGCCGAGAGCTACCTCGGGCTTCCGCTCTTCGGCTCGCGCGATCAGCCGCTCGGCCTGATCGCCGTGCTCGACGACAAGCCGCTGCCCGAGTCGGACTCGGGCGAGGCGATCCTGCGCATCTTCGCTGCCCGCGCCGCCGCCGAGCTCGAGCGGCTCCAGGCCGACGAGGCCCGCCGCGACAGCGACTCGCGCTTCCGGGCGATCTTCGACGAGGCACCGGTCGGGATCGTGATCTTCGACTCCGAAGGACGGATCGCAGAGAGCAACCGCTCGTTCCGCGAGCTGACCGGGTACACGTCGGAGGAGCTCCGGGAGCTCCCGCGGACCGCCTACACGCACCCGGAGGACGTGCCCGCGCATCTCGAGCTCTGGAACGAGATGCTAGCCGGTGAGCGGAACCGCTACGAGCTCGAGAAGCGCTACCTCCGCAAGGACGGGACGATCGCCTGGGGACACGTGATCGCGTCGACGGTCGACCTCGGCTCCGAGCGGCTGCCGTTCCGCTTCTCGATCGTTCAGGACATCACCGAGCGGAGAGTCGCCGAGCACGCCCTCCGCGAGGCGAACGAGCGGTTCGAGCTCGCTGCGCTGGCGGCCCAAGCCGCGGTCTACGACTGGGATCCGGATCTGGACCGGGGTGTTCTCAGCCGCGGCTTCCGGGAGCACTTCGGCTACTCCTCCGAGGACGTCGACGCGACACATGCGTGGTGGCTCGACCACGTGCATCCCGACGACCGGGAGCGGGCCGATCAGGCCTTTCGGGAGAGCGTGCGCACCGGCCGCGACTACGTCAGCGAGTATCGGCTGCGAGCGAAGGACGGCCGCTACGTCGACGTGGTCGATCGAGCGCTCGCGTTGCGGGACGAGACCGGCCGCGTGAGGCGGATGGTCGGCGCGATGCTCGATGTCACCGACCTGAAGGAGATCGAGGCTCGGCTGCGCCGATCCGAGAAGCTGGAGGCTCTCGGGCGGCTGGCCGGGGGGATCGCGCACGACTTCAACAACGTCCTCAGCGTGATCACGGGCTACGGGGAGCTCCTACGGTCGGCTCTCGGGAGCGGCGATCCGCGCCAGGCGGAAGTCGCCGAGATCCTCAGAGCGGCCGAGTCCGGCGAGGGCCTGACTCGCCAGCTTCTTGCCTACAGCCGGGATCGTCAGCTCAGACCCGAAGTGCTCGACCTCAACACGGTCGTCCAGGACGCGGCCGGCATGCTGCGGCGCCTGCTCGGGCAAGACGTCGAGCTCGTCTGCCGGCTTGCGCCGTCTCCCGGGCGTGTCAGCGCCGACCCCGGCCAGCTGGAGCAGGTGATCGTCAACCTGGTGACGAACGCCCGCGACGCGATGCCGGATGGAGGCAGGGTGACGATCGAGACCCGTGACGTCGTCATAGGATCCGGACGGAACCGGGCCGGCCTGGAGCGGGGCGCCTACGTCCTGCTGGCCGTGTCCGACACGGGCGCCGGGATCGACGAGCAGACGCGGGCGCGCATCTTCGAGCCGTTCTTCACGACCAAGGGCCATCGCGGGACCGGCCTCGGTCTCGCCACCGTCTACAGGATCGTCACCGAGAGCGGCGGGCAGATCTCCGTCGAGAGCGAGCCAGGCCAGGGGACGGTGTTCGAGCTCTACTTCCCCCGCGTGCGGGAGACAGTCGCCGCCGGGGAGACAGTGGCCGACGAGCCGCTGCGCCGTGCCGCCTCGGCCGGCTGAGCCGGAGTCGAGGTGCTCCGCGAAGGTGCCGGTACGGGGGAGATCCTCGTCGTCGACGACGACGAGCAGATTCGCGTGCTCCTCGCCGCCATCCTCGAGTCCGGGGGCCACTCGTGCACGCTCGCCGCCGGCACGGAGGAGGCGCGCGGCCTGCTCCGCGGCCGCGGCTTCGACCTCCTGCTCTGCGATATCCAGATGCCGGACGGGTCGGGCATCGACCTCGTCAGGCACGTGGCGGGCGAGCATCCCGAGACGGCGACCGTGATGGTGACCGGTCTCGACGATCGGGAGATCGCCCAGGTTGCGCTGGAGCTCGGCGCGTACGGCTACCTGATCAAGCCGTTCAGACCGAACGAGCTGCTGATCAACGTCGCGAACGCGCTCCGGCGCCGCAAGCTCGAGCTGGAGAGCGGACACTACCGCTCGCTCCTCGAGCAGACCGTCCTCGAGCGAACCGCCGACCTTCGCGAGACCGTCGCCAAGCTCGAGCGCTCGGAGCTCGAGCTCCGGAGCTCCCGCGAGGAGACCATCCACCGGCTCGCCCGCGCGGTCGAGTTCCGCGACTCGGAGACCGGCCTGCACATCGCGCAGATGGCGCAGTACTGCGAGCTCCTCGCCAGGGGGATGGGCCTCGACGCCGGACGGTGCGAGCTGATCCGGGTCGCGAGCCCGCTGCACGACGTCGGCAAGATCGGGATCCCCGACGAGATCCTTCTCAAGCCGGGCGAGCTGACGGAGGAGGAGCGGGAGGTCATGAAGCGACACACGGAGATCGGGTACCGGGTGCTCGCGGGCTCCGGGTCCGAGCTGCTCGAGCTCGCGGCGACGATCGCCCTGACCCACCACGAGCGAGTCGACGGAAGCGGCTATCCACGGGGTCTCGCGGGCCCCGAGATCCCGCTCGAGGGCAGGATCGCGGCCGTCGCCGACGTCTTCGCCGCGCTCACGAGCGACCGTCGCTATCGGAGCGCGCTCCCCTTCGAGGAGGCTCTCGAGGTCGTCCGCGCAGGACGGGGATCGCAGTTCGACGCGGAGGTCGTGGACGTCCTGCTCGAGCGCCCGCAGGAGGTCTTGGCGATTCAGCTCCTCGGCGATATCGACAGCACCGCTACTCCCGTCTGACGAAGAGCCCTCGGAGGACGTCGAGCAGCCGTCGGGACAGCGGCACGGGCTCGGAGGGCGGGCCCGGCTCGGCGCTCTGCGGCCACTGGAAGGCGAGCTCGGCTCCGACGAGGAAGACGCTCGCCTCGAGGTAGACGACGAACAGGAAGGCGAACAGCGAGCCGAGCGATCCGTACAGAACGTCGTAGCGGGCGACCGTGGCCAGGTAGTAGCTGAAGCCGACCTTGACGAGCTCGAAGGCGGAGCCGGCGAGGACGGCCGCGACCCAGAGCTCGCGGAGGGGCGGGCGCGACGGGGGCACGAGGTGGTATGCGAGCGCGAACGCCGCGATCGTGAGCGCGAGCGGGACGAGGACGCCGAGGACGCCGTCTCCGCCGAAGCCAACCGAGCCGAGGACGTCCGCGAGCGTCTCGCTCCAGCGCTCGACGGCGTGGACGACGATCGAGAGACCGAACGAGACGAGCACGATCACGCCGACCGCCAGGACGAGCAGGAGGTCAACGAGCTTCGAGCGGGCGAACGGCCGAGTCGCGCGCGAGCCGTCGTCGAACGCGACCGTCAGGCCGACCCGGAGCGCCGCCATCATCCCGCTCGCCGCCCAGAGGAAGCCGGCGATGCTGATGATCCCGATCGCGCTCGCCGGCGTCGGGATCTCGGAGAGGATGCGCTCCAGGTCGATGCCCGCTTGCTCGGAGAGCGGGAACCGCTCGAGCAGCTCGTCGATCAGGTCCTGCCGGAGCTCGTCGTCCTGGAGGACGAGGCCGGCGATCGAGGCGAGGACGATGAACAGCGGCACGAGCGAGAACAGGACGTGGTACGAGATTGCCGCCGCCAGCTGGGGACCGCGATCGGCCACGTACTTCGAGACCGCGGCCGGCACCGCCCGCAGGAGTCGCGTCGCCGCCTCGCGCACGCGGCGGATCATCTCCTACTCAGGCGCTCAGCCGCCCGAGGTCGCGCACACCGCGACGGCCGAGAGCGTCCAGCCGGTGTCGAGCGGCCCGTAGGCGCGCGCCTCGGCGACCCAGCTCGTGCTCGAGCCGGCGCTGCTTCGCGTGATCACGATCGGCGCGATCGCGCCGGACTCGATCGACGCTCCGCCTCCGACCACGACCGTTCCCGCTGGACACTCCGCGGTGACGCTCTTGACGTCGGTCGCGCTCGAGTCGCTCGCCGCCTCGACGAGCTGGACGCCGCCGAGGAACGCCGTCGAGTCGAGCCCGTCGAGCGTGTCGGCGTCCTTCGCGCTCTCGGCCGCCTTCGCCGTCTCGGCTTCTTTCGCAGTTGCCGCGTTCTTCGCCTGGTCGGCGTTCTTCGCCGCCGGCACCTTCTTCAGCGACGACTCGGCGATCTGCGCCCCGGTCAGGGAATCGGCCTCGACCTTGGCACCGTTGACGGCGCCGTCGGCGATCTTCGCGCGCGCGACCGCCCCGTCCGCGAGCTTCTTCGCGGTGACGGCGCTGTCGGCGAGCTTCGGCGTGACGATCGCGCCGTCCTCGATCTGCTCCGGCCCGATCAGCCCACCCTCGAGCTCGACGGTCTCCCCGGCGCGCGAGAGGGCGATCACCGCCACAGCGAGCGCGCCGATGCCGAGCAGCACCGCGATCGTGCCGAGCACGAGCGGCAGGCGGGACTGCCCGCCGGCGTCTGTGTCGCTCGAAGCTGGGTACGGCGCAGGCTCGATCGGGCAGTGCCTCCTCCGGCAAGCGGCTCGAGGTGCGAGACATCGGGCACTTCGAGGCAAGCCGCGGGAATCCTCCGCCAGCGGTACGCGAGACCGCTGCCAATGGGCCGTGCTGGACTCGAACCAGCGACCTTGGGATTAAAAGTCCGTCCGGACAGGCTGAAGCCTGCATCAACGAGCAGAAACTACCTGCAAACTAGCCCTTTCTCGATTGCAACAAACTGTCACGAGTTGCCTCCTCCGGAGGCAAGTCCGTACGCGCACGGTACGCGCAGTGGCCATGCTGGAGAAACGCGGGCTGCGAGGTGCAGTACCGGCCCGGTGAAATCCTCGGAGGCCTCCGCCTTGTTGTCCTTGAGACCGGTTCCTAAACTCCTCTCATGGGCGATGAGGTTCACCTGTGGCGGATCGGCCCCGACGAACAGCTGACCGAGGTCGGCCGTGCCCGGCTCGATCTGGAGTCGCGGCTTCAGGAGTGGCTGCTTCGGGACATTTCCATTCTGGATCCCACCCTGTTGGTGATAGGTCGTGAAGTCGAGACCGACTTCGCTGGCTTCATCGACATCTTGTGCATCGACGCCGCCGGGGACCTCGTCGTCGTGGAGCTGAAGCGAGACAAGACGCCGAGGGAGGTGACCGCGCAGGCACTCGACTACGCGTCATGGGTCGCCGACCTCTCGAACGAGCGGGTGACATCGATCGCGACCAACTACTTGAGTGCTGACTTCGAGGGCGCGTTCAGGACGAAGTTCGATTCCGAGCTTCCCGAGACCTTGAACGGCGATCACCGGGTTCTCATTGTGGGCTCCGAAATCGACGCGAGCTCCGAGCGCATCATCAAGTACCTCTCCGACTCACACGGCGTGAACATCAACGCGGCGACGTTCCAGTACTTCCAGCTTCCCGATGGATCAGAACTGCTGGCGCGCGTCTTTCTCATTGAACCGTCTGAGGTCGAGCTGAAGACGCGGATCAAGGGCGTGTCGAAGCGTCGCCCCAATCTGAGCTACGAGGAGCTGAGTGCGCTCGCGGTCGAAGCCGGCCTATCTGATCTCTACGGCTATGCCGTGGCCGCTTTCGAGCCGCTGCTTCAGAAGCATACGACGCGAAGCTCCATGGCCTTCACGGGCTCCTTGAACGAGAGCCAGAAGACCGTGATCAGCCTTCTCCCCGGCAAGAGCAACGCCGAAGAAGGCTTGTGCTACCAGCTGTACAAGAACAGGTATGCCGAGCTGACGAAGCTCACAGTGAGCGAAGTCGAGAGCCTGATGCCGGCGCGGCATGACGACTGGGCCTACGTGGCGAATGCAGGTCCGGACTCGGAAGGCTACGAAGGCTTTATCAGGAACCGCGAAGAGATCGATCGGCTCGCAGGCGCATTGAGGTCCGTCGCCGGACGGGGTTGAAGGCTCGTCTCCGCCCGAGACCCCTGCCCTATGCAGACCGGGCACAAGTCAGTTCTCGGCTGGCCCAACGAGCACGTACACGCCCGGCCGCTCAAGCTCTTCCCGCGTCCGTGCGCGAGCGTGACTCGCGCGGCGCACGTCAGGCCGAGCCCAGCCCAATTCCGACTTCTCAACAACCCCAGGGTGGATCAATTCGCTCGTCATTGCATCGCCTTCACTTCATGAAGGACCCAATCGAGAGTGTCGAGGAAATCGGAGAACACGCTCTCATCTGTAAAGAGCGCGAGCGCGATAGACGGTCGGCGTGTAATGCCATCAGGTGGAATGTTCACTCCGGCGATCTGGTTGAGCTTCTCCAACAACTCGAGGCGCTTCGATTCGTCGACGAACGGTTGCCGTTCCTTTAGGTACTGGAACTGAACCTCGACGCGCCCATAAGTCCAAACGCCGATGTGTCCCGCTCCCCGCTCTCGCGTTGACAGGTAGTGGATGGTGTTGCCGGACGGCGTAGCCGTCCGGCGGTGCGCTCACGATTGGCCGCTTGACCGAAGGGGGAATGGGGTTGAGCGAGCAGAGGAAGTACCGGAGCTGGACGGCGAAGCAGAAGCTGGAGATCGTGCTGGCCGGCTTGCGCGGCGACCGTGCGACGCGCGAGGTCTGCCGGGAGCATGGGATCTCGGAGACGCTCTACTACTCCTGGCGGGAGAAGCTGTTCGAGGGCGGCCTGGCCGCGCTGGCCGGCAAGGTGGAGCGCGGCGAGGCGAAGGAGCTGCGCAAGAAGATTCGGGAGCTCGAGCGGGCGCTGGGTCGCAAGACCTACGAGCTCGAGATCGCGGGGGAAGCATTGCGAATGCCATGAACGGGATGGCGTTCGCCGGTCGACTTTCGAGAATCGGCGCGGTGGCGCTGATTCGACTGGAAGGAGACCGAGGTGGAGTACGTGGGGATTGATTGGGCGACGCGGCGGGCGGCGTGGTGTTCGCTCAACGCGAGCGGCGAGATCGTCGGCGAGGGCGCGATCACGGCTGATCTGGACGGGGTGCTGCGATTGGTGACCTGCGTCGGTCGCGAGGTGCAGGCGGCGATCGAGATGATGAGCGGCGCTGCCTGGGTTGCCGAGACGTTGGAGGCTGCCGGCTGGCGCGTGCAAGTCGCGGATTCGCGGCGGGCGCGAGCGTTGGCGCCGCTGGCGGCGAAGACCGACAAGATCGACGCGCGGGCGCTCGCGGAGCTCGCCCGTCGTGATCTCGTGCCGGCGGTGTGGGTGCCGCCGTTTGCTGATCGGGCGCTGCTCGAGCAGCTGCTGCGGCGGATGCATCTCGTCCGGTTGCGCACCTCGGGCAAGAACCGGATCTTCGGGATCCTGACCCAGTGGGGCGTACGGGTGCCGCTGAAGCGGCTCCGCAAGGGAGACGGGCTTGTGCTGCTCGAGCGGCGCGGGGTGCCGGAGGTCTGGCGCGACTCCGTCCGCGAGATGCTCGCCACGATCGACTACCTCGACGAGCGCGTCGCCGATCTCGATACGCAGCTGCGGCCGCTCGCGGCGCGGGACTCGCGCGCGCGGCTGCTCGCGACGATCCCCGGCGTCGGGCCGCTGCTCGCGCTGACAATCGCGGCCGCGATCGGGGATGTCTCCCGCTTCGGCTCGGCGGCGCAGCTGGTCGGCTACTCGGGCCTGGTGCCACGGATCCATCAGTCGGGCGAGTCGTCGCGGACCGGTCGGCTCTCGAAGGCCGGCTCTCCGCTTCTGCGCTGGGCAGCGGTCGAGGCAGCCCAGCACGCCTGGCGGGCGCAGAATCCGTGGCATCGCCTCTACGTCGACGTCCGCCGCCGGCACGGACACGGCAACGCCGCCAAGGCCGCGGTTGCGCGCAAGATCCTGATCGCCTGCTGGCACGTGCTCGCCCGCAACGAACCCTTCAAGCCTGCCGCGTCCGTCGCGGCGTCGATCGTCCCGGCAAGCTCCAGCCAGCCCCTGGCCGCCTGACGGCCCACTTGCGAATTGAGAAGCCGGGACAGCTCCGATCGGACATCCTGCGCCCGCGAGCGCCGAAAGAGAATTGAGCACCCCTCGACTCGACCATGGCCGCGATCGGCAGCGGGAGCTCTCGATGTAGTCCTTGACTCCACCGATCTGATCAAAGAGAGGCTGGGAGTGAGCGTGCGCGTCGCCCGGTCTCGCGAGCTGGTCGCCAAGGGCCGACGGCCGGCGGTGGTGGCGCGCGTGCTGCAGGTCAACCGCTCGGGGCTCTACCGGACGCGGAAGCGGCGGCCGCTGACGACGCGGCGCGCAGTCACCGATTCGGTCGACCGGCTGATCGTCGAGGTTGCCCGAGCGAACCCGGCAGACGGCACGCGGATGGTCGCCGCGCTCGCCAGCCGCGAGCTCGGCCGCCAGGTCAACCGCAAACGCGCCCAGCGGGTGATGCGCGAGCAGCGGCTCTTGCAACGCCACCGGCCGCTCAGGCGGCGCCGCCGTCCCGGCTTCTTCCGCGTCGAGTGCCCCAACCAGCTCTGGCATCTGGACATGACCTCGATCTGGGTCGCTGAGCACGGCTGGTGCTACTTGAACGCGGCGATCGACTGCTGCACGCGCGAGATCGTCGGTTGGTCGCTCGAGCTGCGCTGCCGCGCGGAGGAAGCGACGGCGCTCGTCGACGGCGCGGTGGCCGTCCGCGGCGTCGAGCCGGGCTCGCTGACGCTCGGCACCGACAATGGCTCGGCCTTCACCAGCCGCAGCTTCCGCGCCCGGCTCGCCGAGCATGGCGTCACGCATCGGCGCGGCGGCTACCGCGACCCCGAGTCGCAGGCCTTCATCGAGAGTTGGTTCGGGAAGCTGAAGGAGCGGCTTGTCTGGCGCTCCGAGTTCGAGACGCTCAATCAAGCGAGAAAGGAGATCGCCGCCTACATCGACCGCTACCACCACCGCCCGCACTCGGGCCTCGTGGTCCCGACAGGTGGACCTTCGA
>JBBILK010000050.1:0-10196 GCA_037444965.1 Actinomycetota bacterium
CTCTCGCCCCGCGAGACGATCGTCGCGGGCGAGACGGTCTGGCGCAGGTGACCCGTGGTCACCTGGGTGAAACGATCCTCCGCGTGCGAGGCCGTTCGAGTTCGTCGTTACGATCACGACCTTCACCGAAGGAGGTGACCGATGATCGTGCGCCGCACTGCCGTTGTTCTTGCCTCGCTCGTCTTCCTGGCCGCGCTCTCGGGCTGCGGAGGCGACGACGAGGAGAGCGCGACCACGAGCGCTCCGGTGACGTCCGTTTCCGAGGAGGAGGCCGCTGCCACGGCCGCCGCAGTGACGGAGCTGCAGACGGTCATGACGAGCCTCGGCTACTACTCGGGCCCGATCGACGGCATCTACGGGCCTGAGACGCAGGCGGGCGTCGAGGCGATGCAGGAGGACCTCGGCGTGACCGTCGACGGGATCTACGGACCGGAGACGCATGCCGCCCTCGGTGAGAAGGCGACGAGCATCGTCGTGGAGATCCAGACCGTGCTCGCCGAGTACGGGTACTACGCGGGAGAGATCGACGGCGCCTACGGCCCGGAAACGACGGCGGCGGTCGAGCAGCTCCAGGAGGACCTCGGAGTGGCCGTCGACGGTCGCTTCGGTCCGGAGACGGCGGCTGCGTTCAACAACGCCGTCGCGAACGGCGAGCTCCAGCCCGTGTAGCTCGGGGCCGGCGGGCGGCAAGCGCCCGGCTGGTACCGCCTACGCCTCCGGCTCCGTCGCCGCCACGGCGGCCTGCAGGCGCTCGGTCGCCGCGGCCGTCACCCGAGCGGCGTCGTCGAGCTCGACCTTCCCCGGCTCGGCGACCACGAAGACGTTCAGGTGCAGCGGCCCGACCCGCACGACGAAGAGGAGGGCCTCCGCCCGCCCGACCGGCGAGTCGAAGAAGGCCCTCGCGGCCACGGCGCCGTCTCCCACGACCGGAGAGACCAGGGTCTGGCCGTTCAGGTCCACGGCCTCGATGCCGGTGTACACACGGAGGATCGAGGAGAAGGTCTGCTCGACCTGATCGCCCGTGAGACTGTCGAGGATCTGCCCGAGCGCCCGGTCGGCCTCCTCCGAGCTCGGAAAGAGCACGACGTCGCTGACGAAGTCGGCGAGGGCCGAGCTCCCGAGCGTCGCCTTGCCCGGGTCGAACGCGCGCCGGTAGACGGCCACGATCGGCTCGCCGGCCTCGACGTAGCCCTCGCGCCGGACCGAGAACCCTGCCGGGAGGTCGTCGCCCGAGACGCCCAGCGAGGGCAGGCTTTCCGCCGTGATCGCCTGCGCACCCGGCGCGGTCGCGGACTGGACTGCCGTCGTCGCGCCCTCTGCAGGTCTGCTCTCGCCACCACCGCACCCGGCCGCGAGCGCTCCGGCGAGCGCCAGGATCGTGAGCAGCCGGGCGGGATTGCAGGCCCGCGTCACGCCCCGTATCGTCGCACGAGCAGCGCATGCCCGCCGAGCCGTTTCCAGGTCTACCCGAGGTCACCGTCGAGCGCGACGTCCCCGCGCGTATGCGCGACGGCGTCACGCTGCGGGCGGACGTCTACCGCCCGGCCGAGGGCGGCCCCCACCCCGTCCTGCTCATGCGCGAGCCGTACGACAAGAACACGGCCCAGACCGGCTCCGGCTACCACCATCCGTCCTGGTGGGCGCGGCACGGTTGGGTCGTCGTCGTCCAGGACTGCCGGGGCCGCTTCCGCTCGGAGGGCGACTTCTACCCGTTCGTGAACGAGGCGAAGGACGGCTACGACTCGGTCGAGTGGGCCGCCCGGCTCCCCGGCGCGGACGGGCGGGTGGCGATGTACGGCTTCTCGTACCCCGGCGCGACCCAGCTGCTCGCGGCGACGGAACGCCCGCCCAGCCTCGTCGCGATCTGCCCCGGGATGACGGCTTCGCAGTACTACGAGGGCTGGACGTACCAGGGCGGCGCGCTCAACCTCGCCTTCGCGGCGAACTGGGCGGCCGGGCTCGCCGCCTACACCGCGATCACGGCCGGCGACGGGCCGGAGATCTCGCGGCTGGAGGCAGCGCTCGGAAGCGCCGACTGGTTCTCGCACCTGCCGCTGCTCGAGCCGACCGTTCTCCGCCGCGAGGACGCCCCCTACTACTTCGACTGGATCGAGCACTCGAGCTACGACGACTACTGGCGCGCGACCGCGGTCGACGAGGACTACGCGCGCATTCAGGTTCCCGGCTTCCACTTCGGCGGCTGGTACGACATCTTCCTCGCCGGGACGGTGGCGAACTTCCGCGGCATCACGGGGCGGCAGAAGCTGCTCGTCGGGCCGTGGCAGCACGGGCCCTGGAGCGCGCTGCTCGGCGGCGGCGCCGAGGCCGGGCCGGCGGCGGTCAACGACTGGCAGCTGCGCTTCCTCGACGAGCTCGTGAAGGGCCGCGTCTCGGGCGTTCTCGACTCGCCGGCGACCGTCTACGTGATCGGCGACGGCTGGCGCGACCTCGACGGCTGGCCGCCGTCGGCGGTGCAGCCGGTCGACTGGTTCCTCCACTCGGGCGGGCGGGCTAACTCGACGTACGGCGACGGCACGCTCTCGCCCGAGCCGCCCGGCGCGGAGCCGCCGGATGTCTTCGTCTACGACCCGCTGGCGCCCGTCGCGAGCGCCGGCGGCCACTCCTGCTGCGACGACGCGCTCACGCCGATGGGCCCCCGCTCGCAGCACGCGTCCGAGCGGTGGGGCGACACGCTCGTCTACACCTCGGCACCGCTCGCCCGGGATCTCGACCTCGTCGGCGACGTAGTCGTCACGCTCCACGCCGCTTCGACCGCCGTCGACACGGACTTCACGGCGAAGCTCTGCCGGGTCGACCCGGACGGCACGTCGGTGAACCTGAAGCAGGGGATCGTCCGCGCGCGCTTCCGCAACTCGTTCACCGCACCGGAGCTGCTCACTCCCGGCCGGGTCGAGGAGTACAGGATCTCGCTCGGCCCGGTCGGAGCCCGGATCCCGGCCGGCTACCGCCTCCGGCTCGACGTCTCGAGCTCCGACTTCCCCCACTGGGATCGCAACCTGAACACGGGCGGCCCGCTCGGTCGGGAGGGGCCGGAGAAGGCGGTTGTGGCAGCCCAGACGGTCCTGCACACGAACGCGTACCCCTCACGCGTCACGCTTCCGGCGCTTCCTTCGTAGGCCCCGCGTACAGCCGCTCGATCTCGTCCGCGAAGTGCCCCTCGCACACCTTGCGCTTCAGCTTCAGCGTGGGCGTCACCTCGCCCGCCTCCTGCGCGAACTCCCGCTCGAGGACGGCGAAGCGTCGCACCCGTTCGTCGCGCCCGAGGGAGCGGTTCGCATCCGCCACGGCCCGCTCGACGAGCCCACGCACTTCCTCATCGCTGCCGGTCGCCCGCTCCCGGTCCGGCGCGAGGAGGGCGGTGACGAACGGGCGGTTGTCCCCGACGACCAGCGCCTGGGAGACGTACGGCGAGGCGGTCAGGGCCGCTTCGATCTTCTGCGGGGCGACGTTCTTGCCCCCGGCGAGCACGATGATGTCCTTCTTGCGGTCGGTGATCGTGATGAACCCGTCCGCATCGATCTCCGCCACGTCGCCCGTGCGGAGCCAGCCGTCACCGGGCAGCACGGCGCTCGTCTCCTCCGGCTTGCCGTGGTAGCCCTGGAAGACGTTCTCGGCCCGCACGAGCAGCTCGCCGTCTTCGGCGAGGCGGACCTCGACTCCCGGCAGGGGCGGGCCGACGGTGCCGAACTTGTAGTGGGCCGGGCGGTTGACCGAGACGACGGAGCACTCGGTCAGGCCGTAGCCCTCGAGCACGAGGATGCCGAGGGCGTGGAAGAACTCCGCCACCTCGGCGCTCAGCGCGGCGCCGCCCGAGATCGCGTGGCGCAGCCGCCCGCCGAGCCGCTCTTGCACCTTCGAGAAGACGAGGCGATCGGCGAGCGCGACCTGTACGGCGAGCCGGCGGGGGACCCGCGTGCCCTCCCGCCGCAGCCGGCTCGCCCGGCCTCCCACCCGCAGCGCCCATTCGATCAGGTGCAGTCGCACGCCCGCCTCCCGCTCGAACCCGGCCGTGACGGCTGCGTACATGCGCTCGAACAATCTCGGCGACGAGGGAAGCACGGTCGGGCGCACCGCCCGCAGCGCGCCGGGGATCGCGGCCACGTCCGGGCAGAAGGCGATCGTCCCGAGCGTCGTCGCGACGAACTCGACCGTTCGCGCGAAGGTGTGTGCGAGAGGAAGAAAGAGGAGGACGACGTCGCCCTCGCTGATCAGGCCCTCGATTTCCCTCACCATCTCGACGAGCGCCGCGTAGTTGCGCTGCGTGACCACGCAGCCCTTCGGGACACCCGTCGTTCCCGACGTGTAGATGAAGGTCAGGACGTCGCTGCCGACCACGGCGTCGCGGGCCCGCTCGACGAGGAGGGGCTCGCCGGCGAGGGCCTCACGACCCCGAGCAGCGACCTCCTCGAGCCGCAGCGCGCCCGGCACCTCGCCGTCGATCACGACCACGTGCTCGAGCGCCTCTCGCGCCGGGCCGATCCGCGCGACCTGCGCGGTGTCCTCGCAGACGATCGCCCGGGCCGCCGAGTCGGCGAGGATGTACGCGCAGTCGGCCGGTGAGCTCGTCGGGTAGATCGGCACGGAGATCGCGCCGAGGGAGAGGAGCGCGTAGTCGACGTACGTCCACTCGAGCCGGGTGCGGGCGAGGATCGCAACCCGGTCGCCCTTCCTCAGGCCGAGCGCGTGGAAGCCCGCCGCGAGCTCGTCGACCGCCAGGGCTGCCTCGGGCCAGCCGACTTCGTGCCACGCACCCGAGTCCTGGACGAGGAACGCCGGCCCGGGCGGCGGCTTGGCGACCGACCGGCGCCAGAGCCCGCAGATCGTCTCGGCGCTCACGGAAGGGTGACCTCCCGCTCGCTCGCCGCGGCTTCCAGGACGGCGAGCGAGAGCTCGACAGCCTGCCTGGCCGCCCCGGGCGGGCAGCGCTCGGGCGGCCGCCCCGCTCGCAGGCAGGCGGCGAAGTACGCGACCTCGGCGAGGTAGCCGGCGGCGTCGAACGCCCACGGGCCGCCCTCGGTCTCGCCCGCCGGCGCCTCCCCCTCCTCGACCCCCTCCTCGCGGGCGACTCGCAGGGTCGGCCGGCGCCTCGAGTCGTACTCGGCGACCCCGTGCTCGAACGTCGCGCGGAAGCCGGCCGCGAACGGATCCGACGGGGGCGTGCCCCAGCCGCTCTCGACGGCGGCGGTCGCGCCGTCCTCGAAGCGCAGGACAGCCTGCAGGTGCGACCAGCCGGCGCCGTCCGGCACACCGTTTGCGACGACGCTGCGCGGGCGGCCGAGCAGGCTCGCGGCGATGTCGAGGTCGTGGACTGCGACCTCCGCCAGGCCGAGGCCCTGTGCCGGGTCGAGCAGCCAGGGCGCGTACGGCCCCGGCCTCGTCACGAACCGAGAGCAGGAGAGCGCGCGCAGCCTGCCCAGCTCGCCCTCTGCAGCGAGCTCGCCCAGCCGTTCGTACTCGGGCCAGAAGCGGAGCACGTGGGCGACCATCAGCGTGGTGCCGGACTCCGCCGCCGCCGCGATCATCCGCTCTGCCTCGGTGGGAGTCATCGCCATCGGCTTCTCGCAGAGGACGTGCTTCCCGGCCCTCGCCGCCCGGATCGAGAGCTCCGCGTGGAGCGCCGTCGGGAGGCAGACGTCGACGACGTCGATCTCGGGCGCGAGCGCCTCGTCGAGCGAGCTCCCCGAGGCTCCGCCCCACCGCCCGGCTACGGCGCCGGCGAGCTCGGGCTCCCGGTCGACCACGAGCAGCTCGACGCCGTCGAGAGCGGCCCAGGCCTGGGCGTGGATGCCGCCCGCGAAGCCTGCCCCGACGACGGCGACGCGCATCAGCCGGGCATCACACCTCGAGGCCGTCCCAGTACGCCTTCGACCGCTTCGCCGCCTCGACGCAGCCCTCCCAGTCTGGCCACTCGTAGTTCGTGAACTCGATCTCCATCGACACCGGCCCGGAGAAGCCGGTCTCCTTCAGCCGGCGCAGGAGATACGGGATGTCCACGTCCCCGTCACCGAGCGGCGGGAAGTCGGCGACGCCCTTCCCGCCCCGCTGGTCCTTCAGGTGGACGTGGCCGAGCCGGTCGAGCGCGAACTCGATGTCCTGCTCGGGCACGGCCCCGGTGTAGTAGACGACGTTGCCCGGGTCGTAGTTGAACTGCACCCACGGGCGGTCGATCTCGTCCAGGATCCTGCGGCCGATCTCGGCGGTCGGCAGCAGGTTCGAGTCGGTCTCGATGCAGAGGCGGATCCCGGCCTGCTCGGCCTCGTCGGCGATCTCGCGCACGTTCGTCTTGAACGTCTCGATCTCCTCCGGGGTCTCCGCGTCACCCGTGAACGTGTTCAGGACGCGAATGCCGAGCTCGCGGCCCGCGCGCAGGACGTTCGTCAGCCGGCGCTTCCCCTCGTCCGTGTGCAGCTGGGCGTGGCCACTCATCGAGACGCAGGCGAGCCCGTGCTCGGCGAGGAGCCGCCGGCACGCGTCGACGTCGGGGTCGTCCGGGTCGAGGTGCTCGAGGAAGCCCTTGACCGCTCCGATCTCGACGTTTCGAAAGCCGGCTGCGGCCAGCCCGCGAAGCGCTTCCTCGAGCGAGTACGGCAGGAAGATGATCGACGATCCGGTCTGGATCCAGGCCATGCTCCCCTCCAGGTCGTGGCTGGAGAGCGAAGCCTATACTCGCGCTCGTTCCGGATCGACCCGCGAGGCCCGTCCCGGGGAGGGATCGAGGTGGCGTACGCAGACGGCGTCCGAGTCGTGAAGAACGTCCGAATCCCGATGCGTGACGGCATCCGCCTCGCGGCGGACCTCTACCTGCCCGATCCCGACCCGGGAGAGCCGCTCCCCGTCGTCATGGAGTACATCCCGTACCGCAAGGACGAGGTCGCTCCCGGGGCGCGCTTCTACGAGTATCTCCCACGGCACGGCTACATCGTCGCCCGCGTCGACATCCGCGGCACGGGCGGGTCGGAGGGAGTCAACACGGACGAGTACGTGCTGCAGGAGCAGCTCGACGGCTACGACGCGATCGAGTGGCTCGCCGCCCAGGCCTTCTGCGACGGGCACGTCAACCAGATGGGGATCTCCTACGGAGGCTTCACGTCGCTTCAGGTCGCGACCCACCAGCCGCCGCACCTGACGAGCATCGTCCCGATGTACTTCACGGACGACCGCTACACCGACGACTGCCACTACCGGGGCGGCCACCTGCGCAAGTACTACGACGTCGGCGACTACGGCAACTTCATGATCACGTACAACGCGCTTCCTCCCTATCCCGAGTGGTCGGGCGGCGACTGGGCGGCGATCTGGGAGGAGCACGTCGAGCGGAACGAGCCCTACCTGCTCAGGTGGCTCGCGCACCAGACCGACGGCCCCTACTGGCGTCACGGGTCGGTGCGGGAGACGGCCGACCGGATCCGCTGCCCCGTCTTCATGATCGGCGGCTGGCGTGACGGCTACCCGAACCCGCCGCTGCGGCTCTACCAGGCGCTGACCGTTCCGAAGAAGGTGCTCGTCGGCCCGTGGAACCACGCCCTCCCCGACGTGGCGATTCCCGGCCCCCGTATCGACTACTTGCACGAGGTCGTTCGCTGGCTCGACCACTGGTGCAAGGGAGAGGACACCGGGATCATGGACGAGCCGCCCGTCGTCCTCTTCGTCCAGCACTGGGAGAAGCCGGTCGTCGACCGGCTCGAGGCGGCGGGCGAGTGGCGGGCAGAGGTGGACTGGCCGCCGCCCGGAGCGGGCGCGCTCCTGCTCCACCTCGGTGCGAACGGCTCGCTCGTGGAGGAGGCAGGCGACGAGGGTACCGACAGCTTCGAGTACGTTGCCACGGTCGGCGTCACGGGCGGCCTCTGGTCAGGGGGCCTCCAGTTCGGCCTCCCCGGCGATCAGCGCCCCGACGAGGCCTTCTCGCTCGTCTACAGCTCGGCGCCGCTCGAGGAGGACGTCCACGTCGTCGGTCGACCGAGGGCGGTGCTGCACGTGGCCTCGACCGCGTCGGTGATCGGCTTTGCCGCCAGCCTGTCCGACGTCGCCCCCGACGGAACGTCACACCTCGTCGCCAAGGGCATGCTGAACGCGACCCGCCGGAGCTCCCTCGCCGAGCCCGAGCCGCTCACGCCCGGAGAGATCGTCGAGCTCCCGATCGAGATCGACACGACGGCCTGGGTGTTTCCCCGCGACCACCGCATCCGGCTCGCGATCGCGAGCGCCGACTGGCCGAACGTCTGGCCGACGCCGGAGCCGGCGACGAACACCGTCTACCGGGGCGCGGCGAGACCCTCGCGTCTCGTCCTCCCGACCGTCCCACCGCACGGAAGCGCGACACCGCCCGAGTTCCTGCCCTCGCCGAAGCAGGTATCCCGTCATTCCGAGCGGACCGACCCGCCCGTCTGGCAGGTCGTCCACGACGTCCTCAGCGGCCGCGTCCAGGCTCGCATCGGCGAGGCGTCAGACGAACGCGTCAACGACACGACCGCCGTCCGCCGCGAGTACTCGCTCGTCGCCGACGTCGACCCCGGCGACCCCGCGTCGGCGAGCGCCCGCGGCCGGCACCTGAGCCGCATCACCAGGCCGAACTCGGTCCTGGAAGGAGCATCCGACGTCCTGATCCAGGCGACCGCGACCCACTTCCACGTCACGATCGACCTCGAGCTGCGGGTGAACGGCACCCTCCACCACTCGCGGAGCTGGGTCGAGTCGGTGCCCCGCGTGCTCCTGTAACGGACGCGCTGGTCAGGGAACGCGGGCCTCGGGCTGTGTGAGGCCCCAGACCTCGCGGTGGAAGTCGACGAAGCCGGGCGCGTAGTCCCACGTGTCGATCACGCAGTCGAGCACGGCCGGCGTCCCGTCCTCGAGCGCGCGCCGGGCCCGGGCAAGCGCTTCGCCGAGCCCGTCGGCCGACGAGACCTGCTCGGCGTGGACTCCGCTCGCCCGCGCGATCGCTACGAGGTCGGGCTGCGCCTCGAAGTCGACGGCCAGGTACTTCTCGCCGGTAGCGCGCGTGATCCACTTGACCCAGTGCAGGGCGGCGTTGTTCAGGACGACCCAGAGGATCGGGGTCTTGTACTGGACGGCGGTCGGAAGCTCCTTCATGTACATCTGGAAGGCACCGTCGCCGGTGACGCAGACGACGTGCTTGTCCGGAGCAGCCAGCTTCGCCCCGATCGCACCGGCGACGCCGAGCCCCATCACCGTCTGCTCGGCGGGCGCGACGCAGCCCCGGTGCTCGGTCACCTTCAGGTACGGGCAGTAGTAGGACCAGAGATCCTGGCCGCCGTTCTCGTTGACGAGGATGAAGCCGTCGTCGAAGACGCGGTTCAACGCGTGGACGACCTGCTTCGTCCTGAGATCGCCGTTCGCAGGGGCGCACTCGACTTCGACCCGACCCTCGAACTCCTCCCGGAACGCGACGAGCTCGGCCGTCCACGGGCGGCCCGAGACCTCCGGCAACGCCGCAGCGAGCTGCGCGAGGACGAGCTTCGCGTCGCTGGCGATGCCGACGTCCGGCTCGACGCAGCGGCCGATCTCGGAGGCGTCGACGTCAACCTGGATCACCCTGGCCTTCTGCGGCAGGTAGCGCCCGTTGCCGGTCTGGAGCTCCTCGAGCCTGGTACCGACGTAGAGGACGCAGTCGGCCTCGTCGACCGGACGGGCGCTCGACTCCGTGCGGTAGAGACCGACGAGGCCGAACGCGAGCCGGTGCGCCTCCGAGATCGAGCCACGGCCCGAGGGGGTCGTCACGACGGGGCAGTCGAGGCGCTCGGCGAGCGCGACGAGCTCGGGCTCCGCGCCGGAGAGCCCGACGCCGCCACCCGCCCAGACGACGGGCCGGTCCGCCTCGCGGAGCAGAGCGGCGGCCCGCTCGACCGCTTCCGGGTCACCTGCCGGCCTCAGCCCCGAGAGCGGCCGGCGGTACGGCGGGATCGCCGCCTCGGTCGTGGCGACGTCGGCCGGGATCTCGACGTAGACGGGGCCCGGCCGCCCGTTCCTCGCGAGCGCGAATGCGCGCTGCATCGTCCACGACGTGCGCTCGGGCAGGTCGACGCGAACCGCCCACTTCGAGACCGGCCTCGCGAGCTCGAGCGACGGCGTGTCCTGGAACTGCCCGGCACCCTCGTGCTGGCGGCTCGCGGCGGAGCAGATCGAGACCTACGACCGCCAGGAAAAGGCCGCCGTCAAGG
>JBBILK010000050.1:10206-10734 GCA_037444965.1 Actinomycetota bacterium
AGTAGGCCTCGAGCAGACCGGGCACGAGGTTCGCCATCCCCGGACCAGGGCTCGCGTGCAGCACGCCGACCTTGCCCGAGACGCGGGCGTAGGCCATTGCCAGGAAGACGGCCGACGTCTCCATCCGGACGAGCACCGCCCTCGTGCCGGGGAAGTCGTAGAGGTCGTTGTAGAGGAAGACCGGGTTGCCGGGCAGGCCGAAGACGTACTCGACGCCCTCCGCCTCGAGCGCCTCGCACACGGCCCGCCAGGGCTTGCGCCGAGGCCCCTCGCTCGGATCCCGCTCGTCGATCCCGCTAGGCGACATGGCACCACTCCATTGCGCAGGCGGCGAGCCCCTTGGCTGCCGCGATCACCTCGTCGAGGAAAACGTACTCGTCTTTCGCGTGCGCCACCCGGAGATCGCCTGGACCGAACACGATCGAGGGGATCCCGGCGTGCTGGAGCCAGCTGCCCTCCATCGCAGCGCCGAAGTGCACCGGGTAATCCGGTCCGGGTGCGGGTACCGCCTCCCCGGTCACCGACTCC
>JBBILK010000051.1:0-10727 GCA_037444965.1 Actinomycetota bacterium
GTGCACCTCCGCGGGGTCGTCCGACACCACCGCGACGACCGTTCCCTCCACGACGCACGGACCGGGCTCGTACTGGTACTGGCGGAAGGCGGCCGCGCCGACGACGACGATCAGGTCCTGGCCGGCGAGTGTCTGGCGCAGCCGGGTGCGATCCGACGGGAGGTATCCCGCGAAGTGCGGATGATCCTGGGGGAAGCCGGCCCGCGCGCCGAACGACTCCTGCCAGACCGGGCAGCGCAGACGCTCGGCGAGCTCCACGAGCGCGGCCCAGGTCCCCGGGTCGTCCGCCCCGGCGCCGACGACGAGCCCCGGGGAGCGCGCGTCCGAGACGAGGGACGCGAGCTTCGCGACGGACTCCGGATCCGCGGCGCGCGTGCGAACGACGCGCGCCGGCGCCGCGAGCTCCCACGGCTCGCCCGCGGGCGCGATCCAGTCGTCCATCGGGATGATCACGAGTGCGGGCCCCCGCCCGGTGACGGCCTCGTGGTAGGCGCGGGAGATCGCGCCGGGCACGTCCTGCGCTCGAACGGGCTGGTCGACCCAGACCGGGTACTCGCCGGCCAGCCCGTGGAGCCGGCCGGTCAGGAAGGGCTCCTGCGCGAGGTGCCGCCGGTCCTGCTGGCCGACGAGCACGACGAGCGGAGCCCGGTTGACCCGGGCCGTGGCGAGCGCCGAGACCGCGTTCCCGAGCCCCGGCGTCGTGTGGAGGATCGCCAGCGAGGGCTCGCCCCGCGCGATCGCGAGACCGGTCGCCATTCCGACGACCACGTTCTCGTGCAGGCCGAGCACGAAGCGCAAGTCGCCCGGCAGATCGGTCAGGAACGGCACCTCCGTCGAGCCCGGGTTCGCGAACAGCGTCGTCAACCCGAAGTGCCGGAAGACGTCGAACGTCGCCTCCCGGACCGTGCGCCGCTCGCGCCCTTCCGGCTCGTCACGCGCGGGAGACTGGAGCACCTCGGTCATGCGCAGCGCGCCCGGACCATATACGATGCGGCGCCGCGATGAGAGCAGCCCTGCTGCATACCTACGGGCAGCCGCTCGAGCTCGTCGAGCGGCCAGTCCCGGAGCTTCGACGCCACGGCGACGTCCTCGTCAGGGTCGGCGGAGCCGGCGTCTGCGCGACCGACCTGCACGCGATCGACGGGATGATGGAGCCGGCCGGGGTGACCCTCCCGCGCGTGCTCGGCCACGAGAACGCCGGCTGGGTCGAGGCCGTCGGTGACGGCGTCTCCACCGTCGCTCCGGGCGAGCCGGTGATCGTCTACCCGCCGTACAGCTGCGGCCTCTGCGTCTCGTGCCGCCGGGGCAACGACATGCACTGCGCCCGGCACGAGTTCACGGGCCTCTCGGTCGACGGGGGCTTCGCCGACTTCGTCCTCGTCGACGAGCGATCGATCGTGAAGCTGCCGTCAGGCGCCGAGCCGGCGCAGGTCGCGCCGCACGCGGACGCGGGCATCACCGCCTACCACGCGGTGAAGAAGCTCGCCCACCTCGCCACGCCGGGCACGACCGCGGTCCTGATCGGGGTCGGCGGCGTCGGCCACATCGCATTGCAGCTCCTGCGAGAGCTCGGCTCGAGCGCTGTGATCGCCGTGGAGACGGACGAGCGGCGGCGCCGCCTGGCCGCCGAGCTCGGAGCGGACGAGATCGTCGGCGGCGGCGACGTCGCCGAAAGCGTGCGCGAGGCGACGAACGGACACGGCGCCGACATCGTCTTCGACTTCGTCGGCACCGACCAGACGCACGCCGACGCGATGGCGATGCTCGCCCCGGGCGGCACGTACTCGGTGATCGGGTACGGCGGCCTGCTCTCCGTCCCGTCGCTGCTCCTGATCGCCCACGAGCACGCGGTCGCCGGCAACCTCGTCGGCAGCTGGACCGACCTCTGGGAGCTCATGCAGCTGCACGGCCGGGGCCGGATCCGGCTCGTCACCGAGACGCATCCGCTCGAGGCGATCAACGACGTGCTCGAGCAGCTGCGGGGCGGCGACGTGACGGGCCGCGCGGTCATCGTCCCGTCGGCGTAGAGCAGTAGGTCGAATCCATGCGCATCTGCCTGATGATCGAGGGGCAGGAGGGCGTGACCTGGGACGGGTGGGTCGCCCTCGCGCACGCCTGCGAGGAGGCCGGGCTCGAGGGCCTGTTCCGGTCGGATCACTACACCTCCGTCTTCGGCGCGCTCGACCGCGGCTCGCTCGACGCCTGGGCGACGCTGGCCGGGCTCGCCGCCCGCACCGGCCGGATCCGGCTCGGCACGATGGTCTCGCCGGCCACGTTCCGTCACCCCTCCGAGCTCGCACGCGCCGCCGCCACCGTCGACCACATCTCCGGGGGACGTGTCGAGCTCGGCCTCGGGGCGGGCTGGTACGAGCTCGAGCACCGTGCGCACGGGTTCGAGTTCCCCTCGCACGCGGACCGGCTCGAGCTGTTCGCGGAGCAGCTCGAGATCGTGCACCGGCAGTGGACCGAGGAGGCATTCGACTACGCGGGGCGGCACTACACGCTCGAGGACTGTCGCGCCCTGCCGAAGCCCGTTCAGCGGCCGAGGCCGCCGCTGATCGTCGGCGGTATCGCGAAGCCGGAGACGGTCGAGCCGGCGGTCCGCTTCGCCGACGAGTACAACACGCCGCTCGCGCCGCTCGAGACCTGCCGGGAGCGCCGGCGGCGGGTCGCGGAGGCGTGCGAGCGAGCCGGCCGCGACCCGGCCTCGCTTCCCTTCTCGCTGATGACGACCTGCATCGTCGCCGAGGATCGGAAGGAGCTGCTCGCGCGCGCCGGCCTGGTGATGCGCGTGACCGGCGCGGACGGCGACCCCGCCGCCTTCCTCGAGCAGGCGCCCGGGTCGTGGATCACCGGCACCGTGCCGGAGGTCGTCGAGCAGCTACTGGCGCTCCAGGACGCCGGTGTCGAGCGCGTCATGCTCCAGCACCTCGCCCACGACGACCTCGAGATGGTCGCGCTGCTCGGGTCGTCGGTCCTGCCGCAGCTACCAGAGCGGCCGGAGCGGGTCAGCCCACCGGGCTGAAGAAGCGAGCCGGGTTCGCGATCATCATCGTGTCGATCTGCTCCTGCGTGACCCCACGCTCGAGCAGGGCGGGCAGCACAGAGCGCGAGATGAGCAGGTAATCCGGCTTCTCGTTCGCGAACTTCTCGTCGCCGACCATGAAGTCGTAGAAGCAGGCGGCGTCGTGGGAGAGGTGGATCCGGTCGGCGTAGCCCTCGGCGACGAGGGCGGCGAGCGTCTCGATCCGCCGGTCGAGCGGGTTGAAGTGCTCGATTCCGAAACGGTCGAGGCCGAGACTCGCTCCGCTCGCCGCGACCGCCCGGATGTAGTCGAGGTCGTTCGAGTCGCCGACGTGCGCGACGACGATCCTCGACGGGTCGACGCCTTCCTCGGCGAACGCCTCGAGCGCCAGCAGACCGCTCCGGGCGGCGGAGTTCGTGTGCACCATGATCGGGGCTCCCGTCTCGAGGCTCGCCGCCGCGATCGCGGCGACGATCGTGGGCAGGTCTCCGGTCAGGCCGTACTCCTCGACGGCGCACTTCAGGAACGCGGCCCGCACGCCGGTGTCGTCGATCCCCACCCGGAGGTCCCGGACGAACAGGTCGGCGAGCTGGTCGACGGAGCGGTGGCGGAAGAACATCGGCAGCTCGAGGAACGCGTAGAGGCCGGTGGCGACGACGATGTTGAGATCGACGGCGGCGTTGATCCGCTGGAGCCGCGGGATGCACCGGCCGAGCCCGACCACGGTCGGGTCGACGATCGTCCGGATCCCCGCGTCCGCGACCGCCTGCAGCTTCGCGATCGCGTCGGCGACGCGGACCTCCTCGTCCCAGAAGGCCTCCCCCCAGGCGTGGCCGTAGTTCTGGATCGCCTCGGGGTCGAGCACGAAGACGTGCTCGTGCATGAGCGTCCGCCCGAGGAGCGCCAGATCGACCGGACCCCGGACGGTCTCGACATCCGCCATTCAGATGCTCCTCACGGTAGGGTGCAGGCCGCTGAGCATACCCGCCGGACGACGTCATCGAAGGGAGCGGCCATGGGCGAGAGGCATCCGATCGTGCTCGCCCTCCAGCGCCGCTTCGTCGCGGAGGCCGACGCCGCCTTCCCGGCCAACCCGACCCGCGTCATCGAGCTCGACAGCGCACATTCTCCCCTGCTGTCGATCCCGGACACGCTCGCCGCGGCAATCCTGGCCGTCTGAGCCGTAGCTACCCGGCCGGGAACCGGACGCGGTTGCCGGTGTCGATCCAGACGCTCTTCACCTCGGTGTACGCGTGCAGCGCCTCCACGCCGAGCTCCCGGCCGAGGCCGCTCGCCTTGAACCCGCCGAACGGGAGGCCGTGACCGACGACGCGGTAGTTGTTGACCCAGACGGTGCCGGCGCGGAGCCGCCCCACCAGCCGGTGCGCGCGGCGCACGTTCTCGGTCCACACGCCGGCGGCGAGCCCGTACGGCGTGTCGTTGGCGATCTCGACCGCCTCCTCCTCGCCGTCGAAGCGAAGCAGGCAGACGACCGGGCCGAAGATCTCCTCCCGGGCAACGCGGCTCGAGTTGTCGACGTCACCGAACACGGTCGGCTCGACGAAGAAGCCGCGCCGGTCCGGCCTGCCGCCGCCGGCGAGCAGGGTCAGCCCTTCCTGCTTGCCGAGCTCGAGGTAGGAGAGGACCTTGTCGAGCTGGGCGCGCGAGGCGAGCGGCCCGAGCTGCGTCTCGGGATCCATCGGGTCTCCCGGGCGGATCTTGCGGGCGCGCCCGGCGAGCAGCGCCGCGACCTCGTCGTAGACGCTGCTCTCGATCAGCACGCGCGAGCCCGCCATGCACGTCTGGCCCGTGGCGGCGAAGACGCCCGCCATCACCCCGTTGACCGCGTTGTCGAGGTCGGCGTCGGCGAAGATCACGTTCGGCGACTTCCCGCCGAGCTCGAGCGAGACGCGCGCGTTGCGCTCGGCGGCCGCGCGCGCGATCGCGCGCCCGGTCGCCGTCGAGCCGGTGAACGCGATCTTGTCGACTCCCGGATGCGTCACGAGCGCGCTGCCGGTGGGGTCGCCGTACCCGGTGACCACGTTCACGACGCCGGCGGGGAACCCTGCCTGGACGACCAGCTCGGCGAAGAGGAGCGTCGAGGTCGGGGTCACCTCGGAGGGCTTCACGACCACGGTGTTTCCGGCGGCGAGCGCGGGAAAGAGCTTCCAGCCGAGGAGGCCGAGCGGCGTGTTCCACGGCGTGATCGCGGCGACGACCCCGATCGGCTCGCGCAGCGTGTAGCCGACGAAGTTCGGTGCGCCGACCGGAACGCTGTGGCCGTGCAGCGTCTCCGCGAGACCGGCGAAGAAGTAGCAGTCCGAGGCGACGACGTGCGCGTTCGGCAGCATCTCGGAGACGAGCTTTCCGTTCTCCCGGATCTGCCGGTAGGTGAGCGGCTCGACGTTCTCCTCGATCAGCCGCGCGAGCCGCCGTAACAGCTCCGAGCGGTGCTCCGCCGAGGTCTCTCGCCAGCCGTCCGAGTCGAACGCCCGCCGGGCCGCGCGGACGGCGCGATCGACGTCGGCGGGGCCCGCGAGCGGCACCCGACCCCAGCGCTCCTCCGTGTACGGGTCGACGCAGGAGAACGTCTCGCCCGACTCGGCGGCGACCCACTCGCCGTCGACGAGCATCCGGAACTTGCGCTCCCTGTCCTCCCGCGGTCGGCGGTCGGTCTCCATCAGACGGCCAGCGCCTCCCGGGGAAGGCCGACGTAGTTCTCGGCGAGGCTCCGCGCCGCCGCCTCCGAGCTCGCGACGTAGCGGAGCCGGGCGAGCTGCGCCCGATGCTCGAACGGCTCGTCGGGCACGTGCAGCAGCCGGGTCATGTAGGCGGAGAAGTCCTCGGCGCGCCAGATCCGGGCGGAACACGCGTCCGTGTAGCGCTCGAGCAGGCCGGTGCTCCCCGTCCGGTACCAGGAGACGAGCGCCTCGGCGAGGTTCCAGACGTCGTGCGCCGCGAGGTTGAGGCCCTTCGCGCCCGTCGGGGGGACGATGTGGGAGGCGTCGCCGGCGAGGAAGAGCCGGCCGTGCTGCATCGGCTCCGAGACGAACGACCGCATCGGCGTGACGCTCTTCTCGATCGCCGGGCCGCGATTCGGGTGCCAGCCCGGGTCCTCGACGCTGGCGAGGCGCCGGTCGAGCTCCTCCCAGACGCGCTCGTCCGGCCAGGCCTCGAGCTCCTCGTCGGCCGGCACTTGCAGGTAGAGGCGCGACACCTGCCGCGAACGCATCGAGTAGAGCGCGAAGCCCCGCTCGTGGCACGTGTAGATCAGCTCGTCGGTTGCGGGCGCAGCCTGCGCGAGGATGCCGAGCCAGGCCCACGGATAGACGATCGAGTACTCCCGGCGCAGGGAGGCTGGGATCGTCTCGCGGCAGACCCCGTGGAAGCCGTCGCAGCCTGCGACGACGTCGCAGGCGAGCTCGTGCGCGACGCCCTCGTGGCGGAAGGTGACGCGGGGAGCGTCGCTCGCGTGGCCGTGCACGGTGACGTGCTCGGCCTCGAAGCGCAGGTCGCCGCCCGCGGCGAGCCGGTGCTCGACGAGATCCCGGACGAGCTCCTGCTGACCGTAGACGGTGACCGACCGGCCGGTCAGCTCGCTCATCGGAATCCGATGGCCCCGCCCGTCGAAGCGAAGCTCGATCCCGCCGTGCACGAGCCCCTCGCGCAGCATGCGCTCGCCGATCCCCGTGTCCGCGACCAGCTTCGCGATGTCGTGCTCGAGCACTCCCGCGCGCACACGGCCGAGGCAGTACTCGAGGCTGCGCTGCTCCAGCACGACGGTCTCGATTCCCTCGAGCGCGAGCAGGTGCGAGAGCAGGAGGCCGGCGGGCCCGGCGCCGACGATCGCGACCTGCGTCCGCTCACGCGCGACGGTCATGGGCGAAGGCTAGACCGCGAAGAAGGTGGTCTGGCCCTCGCCCTGCAGCCGGATGTCGAAGCGGAGGAACCCGTCCTCCTGCACCGCGACGAGGGTGGAGCGCTCCTCCGGCGAGAGCAGGGCGAGCACCGGGTCGGACGCGTTCGCCGCCTCCTCGTCCGGGAAGTACATCCTCGTGACGAGCCGTTTCAGGAGCCCGCGCGCGAACACCCCGACGACGAGATGCGGCGCCTGGACGCCACCGTCCGGGTACGGCACCGGGCCGGGCTTGACCGTGACGAACTCGAACCTGCCCTCGTCGGCCGTGCCCGAGCGGCCGAAGCCGAGGAAGCCGTCCTCGAGCGGAACGTCCTCGCGGTCGTCCTCGGGATGGGCATAGCGACCTGCGGCGTTCGCCTGCCAGATCTCGACCATGCCGTCCGGCACCGGCTCGCCGGCCCCGTCGAGGAGCCGCCCACGGATCACGAGCGCGCGAGGATCGTCACGTGACACGACCTCGCCGGTGATGAGCTCCCGCAACAGGCCGATCTTGAGATAGGGCCCGACCGTCTGGGACGGGGTCAAGCCCGGAGGCAGGCTAGTCATGGTGCGGCTCCTCGAACGGGGTCCCGTCGCGACCGCCGACGACGATGTCGAAACGGAAGCCGAGCGCCCAGCTCGGCTGGGTCAGATCGAGCTCGAAGCGGCTGATCAGCCGCTGACGGGCCTTCTCGTCCCGGACGGAGTTGAAGATCGGGTCGAACGGGAAGAGCGGATCCCCCGGGAAGTACATCTGCGTGACCAGGCGCTCCGTGAACGCGCGCCCGAAGAGCGAGAAGTGGATGTGGTTCGGCCGCCAGGCGTTCGGGTGGTTCTCCCACGGATACGAGCCCGGCTTGATCGTCGTGAACCGGTACCAACCGCCGTCGTCCGTGATGGCGCGTCCGCCGCCGCTGAAGTTGGGGTCGAGCGGGGCGGGATGGGTGTCGACCGCGTGCCGGTACCGCCCCGCAGCGTTCGCCTGCCAGATCTCGACCAGCTGGCCGCGGATCGGCTTGCCGTCGCTGCCGAGCACGCGCCCGCTGACGGTGATCCGCTCACCGAGCGGCTCGCCTTCGTGCTGGCGGGTCAGGTCGTTGTCGGTGGGCAGAATCGCCGACTCGCCGTAGACGGGGCCCGTGAGCTCCGACAGCGTGTGGGGCAGGACGACGAGCGGCTGCTTCGGTGCCCGCAGCCGGGTCCCCACGTAGTCCGGGTACAGGTACGGCGGGTCGAGCCCCGCGCCGTACTCGTCGTCGGCCACTCGGCCGTGCGCCGCCTTCTCGCCTTCCTTCATCCCCCGCGCTCCTCTCCTCGTCCTTGGTTCTGCGTACTAATAGCGCACACGCGTTCGCTTCGCGAACGCTAACCCCAGACCTCTTCTGCCACTTCGACGACCAGGCGCAGCTTCGCGACTTGCTCCTCATAGGTGATCGCGTTGCCCTCGACGGTCGACGAGAACCCGCACTGCGGCGAGAGGCAGAGCTGGTCGAGCGGGACGAAGCGGCTCGCCTCGTCGATCCGCCGCTTCAGCTCCTCCTTCGACTCGAGCACCCCGCGCTTCGTCGTGACCAGGCCGAGGACGACCTGCTTGCCCCGGGGAACGAACCGCAGCGGCTCGAAGCCGCCCGAGCGGTCGTCGTCGTACTCGAGGAAGAACCCGTCCACCTCGAGCTCCGAGAACAGCGCCTCGGCCACGTAGTCGTAGCCGCCCTCGGCCACCCAGGAGGAGCGGAAGTTGCCACGGCAGGTGTGCACGGTGACCGCCATGCCTGCGGGGCGGCCCGCGAGCGCCCTGTTGATGTTCCGGATGTTCGCGAGGTGCTGGTGCTCGGGATCGCCCCCCACCGCCGCCGTGTGCCGTCGCTGCGCCGGATCGTTCAGGTAGGCGAGGCTCGTGTCGTCGAGCTGGAGGTAGGTGCAGCCGAGCTCGTGCAGCCGCCGGATCTCCTCGGCGTAGGTCGCCGTGAGGTCGCTCCAGAACGCGTCCAGGTCCGGATACACCTGCGGGTCGATCACCGCGCGGCCGCCGCGGTAGCTGACCATGCTCGGCGACGGGATCGTCAGCTTCGGCGTCGCCGTCGCCACGGAGTCACGCAGCATCGCGAAGTCGTCGCCGAAGACCGTCTCCGACAGACCCAGCCTGCCGTCGACACGCAGTGCGGCCGGCGCGAACTCGACCGTGCCTCGCTCGTTGCGGAACTCCACCTTCAGGTTGCCCGGAGCCCTGCGGATGCCGTCGAGTCGCTCGATGAAGTCCATGTGCCACGACGCGCGGCGGAACTCGCCGTCCGTCGCCGACCGCAGGCCGACGTCCTCCTGCATGCGCACCGCGGCACGGATCGCGTCGTCCTCGACGCGGCGCAGCTGCTCGGCCGTGATGCGGCCGTGCTCGAAGTCAGCGCGCGCAGCGAGCAGGTGCGGCGGCCGCAGCAGGCTGCCAACGTGGTCGGCACGAAACGGCGGCGCCGTCCGTGGCCCGGTCGTGCTCACATCCGCAGCACGGGCTTGATCGCGGTGCCCTGCTCGGCGTCGTGGACGGCCTCGTTGATCCGGTCGAAGTCGTAGTAGGCCATCAGCCGGTCGACGGGGAAGCGCCCGAGCTGCCACAGCTCGAGCAGCTGCGGGATGAACAGCTCCGGGATGCTGTCGCCTTCGACGATGCCCCGGACGACCCGGCCGGCGGAGAGAATGTGGTTGACGTCGAGCGGGACGTCCGTGCCGAACGGCGGCGCGCCGATCACGCCGCACACGCCGGTAGGGGCGAGCGCGTCGACGGCGGCCCGGAGCACGGCCGGCACGCCGGTCGTCTCGACCGCGAAGTCGGAGCCGAGCCCCGTGATCCGCCGCACCTCGTCCGCGACGCCCGCGGTGCGCGCATCGACGACGTGGGTCGCACCGAGCTCCTGGGCAAGCTCGAGCCTGGCCGGCCGGATGTCGATTCCGACGATGGTCGTGCAGCCCGCGATCACTCCCGCCATCACGGCGGACAGCCCGACCGCGCCGGTGCCGTAGACGGCGAGCGAGCTGCAGAGCGGGGGCTTGAGAGCGTTCAGGACGGCGCCGGCGCCGGTCTGGATGCCGCACCCGAACGGGGCGGCAACGTCGAAGCCGACGCCGTCGGGGAGCTTGACGACGTTCCGCGCGGTCGCGACCGCGTGCGTGGCGAAGCTCGACTGCCCGAAGAAGTGCGAGTGCACCGGCTCGCCGTTGCGGGACAGCACTGTCGTCCCGTCGGGCCGCGCCGCGCCGAAGTTGCGCCCGAAGATGTCGTGACAGTAGGTGCTCCGGGCCGCCAGGCACATCGGGCACCGGCCGCACGAGTTGAACGTCATGCCGACACGGTCACCGGGCGCGACGTGAGTCACGGCGGCGCCGACCTCCTTGACGACGCCTGCGCCCTCGTGCCCGAGCACCGCGGGCAGCGGCACCGGGAGCCACTGGTCGCGGCAGATCAGGTCGGTGTGGCAGATGCCGGCGGCCGCGACCTCGACGAGCACCTCGTCGGACCTGAGCTCGCCGAGCTCGAGCTCTTGCAGCTCGAACGGCGCCCCCTTGCTCTCGGTGACGGCTGCTCGAATCCTCACGGGTCGGCGCGCGGCGACACGCGCGTGCCGCCGATCGTAGGCGGTGTCTGGATCGATGTCAAGCTACCTGATATAAGTGATCTACGATGCCTTCGACGCCGTCCCTCCGGCAGGAGCTAGGGTTCGGCGAGGCCAGCCCCGAGCATCCGTACGCAGATGCGCAGCGCTGCGGCGAACTGCTCGCGGCCGCCTTCTCCGAGCTGGCGGAGCATCGTCT
>JBBILK010000052.1:0-4382 GCA_037444965.1 Actinomycetota bacterium
TCCTGTTCCTGATCCTCGGCATCGGCGCCGGCGCCGTCTACGCCATGCTCGGGCTTGGGCTCGTCCTCAAGTACCGAAGCGCTGGCGTCGTCGACTTCGCCCACGGCGCCGTCGCGATGTTCGCCGCCTACGTGTTCGTCGAGCTGCGCTCGACGGGGACGCTGCAGTTCCCCTGGGTGTGGATCCCCCACGAGGTCCAGATCGCTTCGTCCGGGATCCCGTCCGGGATCGGAATGCACTGCGACTCGTGCGCCGGCACCGTCTACGCAGCGCTCTTCGGCCTCGTGACGTACCTGCTCGTCTACCGGCCGCTGCGCACCGCCGCGCCGCTGACCCGCGTCTGCGCCTCGGTCGGGATCATGCTCGCGCTGCAGGCGGTGGCGGTGCTCAACTTCGGCTCGCAGGCGAAGGCGACGCCGCCGCTCCTGCCCACGAGCTCCTGGGAGGTCGGCGGGATCCTGGTCCCGCACAACCGCCTGTATCTGGGCGCAGTCGCGGTCTTCCTCGCGGTCGCCCTGTCGCTCGCTTACCGCTACACGACGTTCGGGCTCGCAACGCGCGCAGGAGCCGAGAACGAGACGGGCGCCTCGCTGATCGGCCTCTCGGCGACGCGGATCGCCGCCCAGAACTGGGTGATCGCGACCCTGCTCGCCGCCGGCGCAGGCATCCTGATCGCCCCCATCTCCCAGCTCGACCCTGCCTCGTACACGCTCTTCATCGTGCCGGCGCTCGGTGTCGCCCTCGTCGGGCGCTTCTCGTCCTTCGGGATCACTGCCGCGGCGGGAATCCTGCTCGGGATGGCGCAGTCGGAGATCACGAAGCTGACGACGGTCTGGACGTGGCTCCCGTCGCAGGGCGTGGCCGAAGGCCTTCCCTTCCTGGTGATCATGGTCGCGATGACGATCACGGGCACGCGCCTGATCGGGCGCGGCCAGGTGATCGAGCGCGGCAACCCGTCGATCGGACGGCCCCGGCGTCCGTTCACGACCGCCGGCTTCCTGTTCGCGGCGGGCGTCGTCCTGCTCGTGCTGCTCGACGGCTCGTTGCGCAGCGCGTTCATCTCGTCCATCGTCATGGTCTGCATCTGCCTCTCGCTGGTCGTGCTGACCGGGTTCGTCGGTCAGGTGTCGCTGGCCCAGATGAGCTTCGCCGGCATCGGCGCCTTCGTGCTCAGCCACCTCACCGAGGGTGCGGGCATCCCCTTCCCGTTCTCGCTCCTCCTCGCGGCGCTCGCGGCGGTGCCGATCGGCCTCCTGATCGGGCTGCCCGCCCTTCGCGTCCGCGGCGTCAACCTCGCCGTCGTCACGCTCGCCGCCGCCGCCACCGTCGACGTGCTGCTGTTCAACAACATGTCGTTCAGCGGCGGCATCGGCGGGCGCAAGGTGCCCTCGCCCACGCTCTTCGGCCTCGACCTCGGGATCGCGAAAGGCGACGACTACCCGCGCGTCGTGTTCGGCGTGCTCGTGCTCGTGATCGTGACGCTGGTCGGCCTGCTCGTGGCCAGGCTCCGCAACGGCCCCGCCGGCCGGATGCTGATCGCGGTGCGCTCAAACGAGCGGGCCGCCGCCTCGGTCGGCATCGACGTCGCGCGGACGAAGCTGTTCGCGTTCGGCCTCTCGTCCTTCATCGCCGGGCTCGGCGGCGGGCTGCTCGCTTACCAGCAGGGAACCGTGTCGCCCGGCTCGTTCGCCGTCTTCACGTCGCTGGGCCTGCTCGCGATCGCGTACGTCGCAGGCGTCGGGCAGATCGCCGGAGCGGTTGTCGCCGGGATCATGTTCGCCCCGACCGGCGTCTTCGTGACGGGGCTCGACAAGCTCCTCGGCGTGGGCAAGTACCAGACGCTCGTCGCGGGGATCGCTCTCGCGATGACGGCGATCGGCAATCCGGACGGCATGGTCAGCACGAGGCCGGGCAGCAAGGGTCCGGCGATGCTGCTGCTCCGTCTGCGCGACCGGCTTCTGAGCCTGCGTCCTGCCCGGACGCTGCTGCGGCCGGAGCAACAGCCCGGCAACCGGGTGGAGAGCTGAGGGAGCCATGGGCGGCCGGCTCGAGGGGAAGATCGCGCTGATCACGGGGACGGCGGTCGGGCAGGGCCGCGCCGCGGCCGTGCTCTTCGCGCGGGAAGGCGCGAAGGTCGCGGGCTGCGACCTGAACGAGCGCGAGGGGGAGGAGACGGTGCGCCTCGCGCGCGAGGCGGGCGGCGAGATGATCTCGATGGCCCCGGTCGACATCTCGACCGAGGCCGGCGCACGCGACTGGGTCGAGTGGGCGGTCGAGCGCTTCGGCGGCATCGACGTCCTCTACAACAACGCCTCCTCGCCGCGGGTCGGGCCGTTCGCCGAGCTCACCCCGGAGGACTGGCACTACACGATTCGCAACGAGCTCGACCTGCTCTACACCGTCACCGCCGCCGCCTGGCCGCACCTCGTCGCCCGCGGCGGGGGGACGATCATCAACACGTCGTCGATCTCGGCGCTGCGCGGGGCGAGGTTCCAGGAACAGGCTGCGCACGGAGCCGCGAAGGGCGGCGTCCTCTCCTTCACGTACCACCTCGCCGCCGCGGGTGGGCCGCACCGGATCCGCGCGAACGCGATCCTGCCCGGACTGATCCGGACACCGTCGACCGAGTTCCTCTTCCACGGCCCGGACGCGCCCGGGGAGATGATGGCGCGCACGAACCCGCTCGGCCGCGTCGGGCATCCCGACGACGTCGCGAAGCTCGCGCTCTTCCTCGCCTCCGACGAGTCCTGGTACGTCAACGCAGCGGCGATCCCCGTCGACGGCGGGCAGTCGATCGTCGTGTGACGGTATGGGTTTGCGCGAGTGAAGGTCGGTGGAGCGCTCCTCGGGGCGTACTGGCCGCCCGACATTCCGCGCCGTGTGCCCGTGCCCCGGCTGCCGCTCCCCGCGCTCGTGCGGAAGGCCGCGGCGGCCGCGAGGAGCCGCCCTGCCGTCGCCACCGCGGCCAGGGAGCTCTCCTACCGTGAGCTCGACGACCTCGAGCGGAGCGTCGCCGCGTCGCTCCGCTCGCTCGAGCTCGGCACCTCGGCCGTGGGCGTCTGCGAGGAGAGCGCCGGGGAGGCGCTCGTCCTGCTGTTCGGCGCGCTCGAGGCCGGCTGCAGGGTGGCCCTGCTGGATCCGGGAGAGGCGGCGGACGTGCTGGCGGCCCGGCTCGAGCACGGCGAGGTGAGTGCGATCCTGACGTCGACTCGACCCGGAAGCGCGGCCGGCTCGCGCGTGCGCCTGCTCCGGCTCGAAGAGCTGGCCCGGGCAGACCCCGGGCCCAGCCCGCCGCCTCGTCCCGTCCCCCCGGAGCGACCGGCCGTCCTGCTTCCTGCCCGGGACGGGCTCGTCGCGCACTCGCACTTCTCGCTCGCCGCGATGGCGACCGCTCTCACGAGCTTCGTGCCGAGGCTGCGGCAGCTCGACTTCCTCTCGGACGGCCCGCTCCACGAGTGGGAGACGCTGGCGGGGGCGCTCGGGGGGCTCCTCTCGGGACGGACGGTCGGCTTCGCGTCCCCGGCTGCGGAGCTGCTCGACCCGGCCGAGGCGTACACCGTGCTCCGGCGTCGGGCCGCGGACGCCGTCCTTGCGAGCGGCAACCCGCAGGGATGGGAGCAGCTTCGCTACGTATTCGTCTCCGTCGGGCCGTTCGCCCCCCGGTGGCGCCGGAGGCTCGAGGAGGTGCTCGGGAAGGCCGTCCTGCCCGTCTGGGGCTCGGCGGAGGTCGGCCCGGTAATCGCCGCTCATCCCACCTGGTTTCCGCTCCATGCGCACGGCGTCCCGATCGTGAACGTGACGCTCGTCCCGGTCGACCCTGGCAGTGGCCGCCAGTCGGAGGTGCCCTGGGCGATGCTCGCCCGCGCGGAGCTCGGCGTCGAGGCACCGTCGACCCGGGTGGCCGTGGCCGGAGCGGAGGCCGCTGCCGGGCTCGCGACCCCCGCGCCGCACGCCGAGGCGGCCGGCGCGATCGTCGTCCGCACCAGTGCGATCGTCGAGGTCGACACCGTCGGGATCGTGAGGTTCCTCGCATGACACGCCTCTCGTTCGGCGTACCCGGCGGGCGCCTCGAGCTGGGCCCCGGCGAGCTCGACCCCTGGGCCGAGCACCTCGTCTGGTGCTACCGGTTGCTCGGCGCGAGCGACGGCGACGTCGTCGCCGTGCAGGACTTCGGCCCGAGCCCGCTCTCGTTCCTCGCCTCCGCGCTCGTCACCCCGTTCCTCGAGGCGGGCGTCGCGGAACGCCTGCAGGGCCGCGTGATCTGTCTCGACGCCTCCCACGAGCGAGTCGCGCTCACCTGCGGCCTCCTGCAGCAGGTGCGCCCCGACATGCTCGTCGTCCGGGCCGAGGTGGCCGGCCTGCTCACGGCGTCTGCGCGCGCG
>JBBILK010000052.1:4431-10635 GCA_037444965.1 Actinomycetota bacterium
CGACGCGGCTCGTGCTCGCCGTCTCGGGCGACATGCCGGCGATGGCGGCGGACGGCGAGTGGCGACGGCTGCTCCTCGTCGAGCGCGCACTCCTGCTCGCTCCGCTCTGCGAGGTCTGCGGGCACTTCCACCTGCGCGGCGAGCGGTACACGCTCGACGGCGCGACGGTGCACGCCGTGGGAGCGGCTGGAGCAGCGCCGCACACCCTCCGCCGCCTCGTCGCTTCGTCCAGGGGAGGCTGTACCGCCGGCCCCGGGGACTGGCGCGTGCGGCTCGACCTCGAGGAGCGCGAGCCGTGACCGAGCTCGACCGCTGGCCGCCCGACCGCCTCGCGGCCTGGCAAGCCGACCGGCTGCGCGAGATCCTCGACTACGCCGCGACCGAGAGCGCCTTCTACCGCGCGCTCTGGGCCGCCGCCCAGACGGCTCCCGAGGACGTCCGCTCGCTCGCCGACCTCGAACGGCTGCCCGTCGTCTCGAAGCGCGACCTGCTCGCGGCCGGCGAGGAGTGGCTCGCCTCCGGTCGCGGGCCGGTCGGGTTCAGCACCAGGGGCACGTCCGGCGAGCCGCTCGTGCTCTGGATGGACGCTGCCGAGAGCGAGGCCTACATCGTCCCGACGATCCGGGGCTTCCGCTGGGCCGGGGTGGGCGACGGGACGACCGCGCTCCTGCTCAGCCCGGCGTGGCACCGCCTGGCCGCGATGGAAGGGCACGCCGTCGTGCGGCTCGGCGGCCGAGCGGCGTACTTCTGGGGCACGCTCGGCGGGTCCGAGCACGTCGACGCCTTCCTCGAGGCGCTGGAGGAGGTGCGACCCCGGTTCGTGACGTCGACCCCGCCGTTCCTCCTGGGCGCCCTGCGCCGCCTGGACGAGACCGGCCGCGACCCGCTCGCTCGCTTCGACAGCGTGAACGCGATCTCGCTCGTCGGGCTTCCGCTCACGCCGCAGCTCGAGGAGCTCCTCCGTACGCGCCTCGGCCTCGCGCACGTCTTCGAGCGCGGAGGCACGCAGGAGGGCGCGGCGCTCGACGAGTGCGAGCTGCATACCACGCCCCACATCCACGCGGACGTCTGCCACCTCGAGGTGCTGGACCCCGACGGTCGTGCGGTGGCTCCGGGCTCGCGCGGGCGCCTGGTCGTGACGAAGCTCGTCGCCGGCGGGAGCCCGTTCGTCCGCTACGACACCGGCGACATCGCGGCCTTCGAGCCGGAGCCGTGCCCGTGCGGCCGGACGCTGCCGCGGCTTCGGATCTTCGGGCGCCGCGAGAGCTCGGTCGAGGTCGGCGGGCGCCTGGTCACGGCGTACGACGTGCGCCGCTGCGTGGACGAGGACCCGGAGCTCGTCGGGCGCGTCGTTCTGCTCGTCCGGAGCTCCGAGCCCGGCCCGGTGCGCGTGGCGATCGAGGGTAGGCCGGGGGACGAGAGCGGGCTCCTGGGCAGGCTGCACGATCGGCTCGAGGTCGAGGACGCCGAGATCCTCTGGCTCGGCGACACGCGCGTCTTCTGGGGGCTTCGCCAGGTGATCGACGAAGCCGAGCTGAGAGGAGGTAGACCGTGAGAGGAGCGTGGTACCGATGCTGATCTCCAGCGACCGGGTGACGAGCCGGGCACTCGCAGGCGAGCGGCTGAGCCGCGACGAGATCCTCTCCCTGTACGAGCTGCCGCCCGCCGAGCTGGCCGAGGCTGCGAACGCCGTCCGCCTCGGGCGGGCCGATCCCGAGCTCGTCACGTACTCGATCGGCGGCAACGTCGACTACACGAACGTCTGCGTCGTCGCCTGCAAGTTCTGCGCCTTCTACCGGGCGAGACATCAGGAGGGCGCGTTCACCCTGAGCCTCGCGGAGATCGGCGAGCAGCTGGACGCGCTCGCCGAGGTCGGGATCGGGGACGTCCTCATCCAGGGCGGCGTGAACCCCGACCTGCCCTTCGACTGGTACCTCGAGCTGATGCGGTTCCTGAAGGCCGAGTACCCCGGCCTCCACGTTGACGCGCTCAGCCCCGAGGAGGTGCTCGGCCTCGAGAAGCTCACCGGCCGGCGAGCGCCCGAGCTCCTGGCCGAGCTCCAGGCGGCGGGAATGGACGGGATCCCGGGAGCGGCGGCCGAGATCCTCGCCGACGAGGTGCGGAGCCGCATCGCTCCGGCGCGAATCGGGACCGCGGACTGGTTCCGGATCATTGACGCCGCCCAGGAGCTCGGGCTGCACGTGCCGTGGGTGGGGCTCGTCTTCGGCTTCGGCGAGACGCGAGAGCAGCGGGTCGACCACCTGCTCGCTCTGCGGGCCCAGCAGGGCCGAGCGCTCGCGCGGGGCGGCAGCGGCTTCACGGCGTTCAAGGTCTGGCCGGTCAGGCTCGCGAACACGCGCCTCGCGGGCCAGGACTCCTCGACGGCAGAGGAGATCGTCGAGCAGTACGTCCAGGAGGTGGCGATCGCCCGCCTCGCCCTGGACAACGTCGCGCACCACCGCGCCGTCTGGCGCACGATGGGCTTCGGAGTCGCCTCGCGGGCGCTGCGGGCAGGTGCCGACGATCTGTGCTGCACCGGCTCGATCAACGCGATCGACGCGGTGATGCGGGCGAACGGCCGCGAGGTCCGGCGACCGTCACAGGATCTGATCGAGCAGGTCGGCGACTGCGTCAGGGACGCCGGTTTCACGCCGGCGCTGCGAGACCCGTACTACAACGTGATCCGGATCGACGGGGGAGGCGGAGCCCGTGCTGCCTGAGCGATGGCTCATGCTCCCGACGAACTGGGATCCCGGGCTCCTGGAGCGGGTGGCGGCGCTCCGCCCCGCCTATCTCTACGGGAGCCTGCCGCGGGAGTCGACGCTGCGAAGCCCGCTCCAGCTCCCGGAGGCGACCGAGGAGCTGATTGCCGCCCACATCGAGGAGGCGGCCGAAGCGGGCATCCGGTTCGTCTACGTCATGAACGCGACCTGCATGGGCAACCGGGAGCACTCGGAGGAAGGGCGCTACGAGATCCTCCAGCGCTGCCAGTGGCTGGCAGAGGCGGGTGCCGCGGGCATCGTGCTCGCGAACCCGCTCGTGCTCGAGCTCGTACGGCGCGCCTTCCCCGAGCTCGAGCTCCACGTATCCGTCCTCGCGGAGGTCGACTCCCCGAACGCCGCCCGTTACTACGAGGACGCCGGCGCCGACGTGATCCACCTCGCGCCGCAGGTGAACCGGCTCTTCCCGCGGCTCGAGGCGATCCGGGCCGCCGTCTCCTGCCGGCTGTCCGTGCTCGTGAACGAGGGCTGCCTGATCGAGTGCCCGATCCGCCGCTACCACGCGTCGGTCCTCTCTCACTCCGCGGAGAGCACCCGCGGCGGCTACCACGTCGACTACTGCTACTACCACTGCTCGCTCACGAAGACCGCCGACCCGGCCCACTACCTGCGCATGCCCTGGATCCGCCCCGAGGACGTCGGCGTCTACGAAGAGGCCGGGATCGACCTCGTCAAGGTGGCCGGTCGCGAGAAGATGGGCGACGGCCCGGCGAGCCACAGCGACTGGATCGCGTCCGTCGCGGAGGCGTACCACGCGCGGTGCTCGGAGGACGTCGCACGGCTCCTCGTCGGCCTCGACGAGGTGCAGCCGCTCGTCGGCGAGCGGACGCACCGCGGCGTGGAGGTCAGGATCGGGAGCTCGAAGCTCGACGGGTTCGTGGACTTCTTCCGTCGGGGCGGTTGCGACCTCGACTGCGCGCGCTGCCGGTACTGCGACGGGTGGGCCGCGCGCGCCGTCCGGATCGAGGGTGACCGCGAGGCATACGAGCGCGAGCTCGAGCACACGCTCGAGCGCATCCGCATCGGCGACTACGTGACCGGGCGGCCCGGAGCCACATGAGCCAGGTTCACGCGCTCCAGATCCTGACGGCGCTCCACATCCTCGCCGCCGCCGCCTTCGTCGGCTCGAACGCGCTCGTCGAGCTGCTCCTGCGCCGCCTCGAGCTCGTGCCGCCCGCCGACGCGGCCACGATCGCGAGCAAGCTCGGCCTCGACCTGATCGCCCTCAACGGGACCGCGCTCGCCGTCGCCGGCGCCACCGGGATCGGGCGGATCTTCGTCTCCAACGCAGAGGATCGCTACGCCGAGGCCGGCTTCTGGGGCACCGGGTACGGCACGGCGATGGCGTGCATGATCGGGCTGTGGCTGACGCTCGTCGCCTCGGCCGTCGCGCTCGTCTTCCTCCGCCGGCGGGCGATCGCGAAGCTCCCCTACGACGCGACGCGCGAGGAGATCGCCGGGAGCACGGAGGCCGGGATGCGGGCGGCCGACTGGATGCGGCGGCTCGGCTGGTACAACCTCGTCGCCGGCGTCGCGCTGGTGGTCGTGGGCGGGTTCCTCAAGTACGGCGGGTTCTCGTAGCAGATCCGCCCTCAACGGCGGCGCTCGCGGAGCAGCTCGGTCAGCGCAGGCAGAACCTCGAGCGCGTCACCGATCACGCCCAGGTCGCAGAAGCGGAAGATCGGGGCGTTCGGGTCGGTGTTGACGGCGACGATCGTCCCGGAGCGATCCATGCCGACCCTGTGCTGGATCGCCCCCGAGACGCCGCAGGCGATGTACAGCCTGGGCCGCACCCGCTTGCCGGTCAGGCCGACCTGAATCGAGTGCGGGCACCAGCCCCGGTCGACGAGCGGCATCGTCGCCCCGACGGTGCCGCCGAGCTCGCCCGCGAGCGCCTCGACGAGAGCCAGGTTCTCGCGCGCGCCGAGACCGCGGCCGGCGGTCACGATCACCGCAGCCTCCTCGAGCGCCTGCTCGTCTGCGGCGGCGGGCCGGTGCTCGACGACGGTCGCCCCCGCTGACCAGTCCGCGAGCTCGACCTCGACGTGCACGAGCTCGGCCTCGGCGGCGTCCGGCCGCCGGATCGGCTCGAAGACCCCCGGACGCACGAGCGCGAGCTCGGGCTTCCTCCGCCAGCTCACCTCGACGACGGCCGAGTCGTTGAGGGCGAGACGCGTGCCGGCGAGGGCGTCTCCCCGGCGCTCGAGCGAGACGAGATCCCAGTTCAGGCCCGCCTCGAGCCGGGCGGCCAGGCCGCCGGCGACGTCCGCGGTGAGCGTGGAGGTCGCGAACAGGAGCGAGTCGAAGCCGCGCTGCTCGTACAGGCGGGCGAGCACGTCGACCCGCGGCTGGGGAAGCGAGCCGCGAAGCGCCGGGTGCTCGGCGACGTACACGCACGCGGCCCCGTGCTCGCCGAGACGAGCCGCCCGCTCAGCGGGCACGGTACCGCAGACGAGAGCCGACGCAGTTCCGCCGAGCTCCGCTGCCTTCGAGAGCAGCGCGAGCGACTCGACCGTCGGCTCCCCCGCCTCGTCCTCGACGTAGACGAGCGTCTCGGCCATCTCAGACGAGCCCCCGCTCGACCAGGTACGCGAGCACCTTCGCGGCCGCACCGCCGTCGGCGTTCTCGATCAGACGGGGCTCGGGCCGCGGGGGCGGGTCCGAGATCGCGCGCACGTCCGTGCCCGAGCCGGCTTGCCCCGCCTCATCGGGCGTGATGCCGAGGTCTCCGAGTGCGAGGACGTCGACAGCTTTTCCTCTGGCAGCGATGACGCCGCGCGGCGACGCGTAGCGGGGCTGGTTGATCGAGGTGGTGACAGCGATGACGCACGGGAGCGGGGCCTCGATCGCCTCGAAGCCGTGCTCGGTCTGCCGCTCGACCCTCGCGCGGCCGCCCGCGACCTCGAGCCTCGATGCCTGCGAGAGGAGCGGCAGGCGCAGGCGCTCGGCCGCGGAGGCGAACAGCACGGCGCCGTTCGAATCCTCGCCCTGCGGGCCGAAGAGGACGAGATCGGGGGCCTCGCGCTCGAGCGCCCGCGCGAGCACGCGCCCCGTGACGAGGAGGTCGGAGCCGGCGAGCGCCTCGTCGCAGACCACGACCGCCCGGTCGGCGCCCAGCGCGAGCGCACTCCGCAGGGCGGCGACCGCCGGCGCCGGCCCCATCGTGACCGCGACCACCTCCCCGCCCCCGTTCTCCTCCCTGACCCGCAGCGCCTCCTCGAGCGCGTGGCGGTCGTGCGGGCTCACGAGCGCCCGCTCGCTCCGCACGAGCCGCAGCGTCCCGGGGTCGAGCCGGTGGTCGCCGCGAAACCAGATCGGCTCCTCGGGTACCGTCTTGACGCAGACGGCGACCTTCACGCGCCGCTACGCACGCTCCGCGGCGGCGTGCGCCCCCGCGAGCCGCCCGAACGTGAGCGAGCGCAGC
>JBBILK010000053.1:0-1236 GCA_037444965.1 Actinomycetota bacterium
GGCCAGCGCACCATGAGACTCGCGCTGGTCACGATCCCCTGCTCGTGCGCGCGGGCAACGCCGCGGTTCACGCCCGGGCTGCGCCCGAAGTCGTCTGCGTTCACGATCAGGTAGCGCTCGCTCATCCGAGCCCGATGCCAGTCGCCGTCAGCACAGCATCCCTGAACCAATCATGAGCGTGTTCCGGCGGCGGCGTCCAGTCCTTCGACCAGCCGAGCCACTGGACGGCCAGGTGGAGGCGGCAGGCGCTCCGCCTCGCCGAGCCAGGCGTCCACCTCCTCGATCGCGAAGCTCGTCCGGTACTCGGAGGGCCGCCGCTCGAGCCGCTCGACCGGCCGCCCGAGCGTGCGCTCGAGCTCCCGCCAGAGCTCGAGATCGGAAATCGGGGAGTCGGTGCCCATGCGGTCGCCGATCCAGCCTAGACTGAGTGGGTGTCGTCGATGGTGAAAGGCCTCGTCTGCGCGGGTGGCGAAGCGACCCGTCTCAAGGAGCTGACGCGGGTCACGAACAAGCACCTGCTGCCCGTCGGGCGCTGGCCGATGGTCTACTACCCGCTCCAGCTCCTGCAGCTCGCCGGCATCCACGAGGTGCTCCTCGTCACGGGAAAGCAGCACGCGGGCGACTTCATCGAGATGCTCGGCGACGGGAAAGTGCCCGCCCGTGACGGGACGGGGCTGATCCTCGACCTCGACATCACGTTCAAGGTGCAGACGAACCCGGGCGGGATCGCCGAGGTGGTCAGCATGGCCGAGAGCTTCGCCCGGAACGACAAGCTGGTCGTCAGCCTCGGCGACAACATCTTCGAGTACGCGGAGACCGAGGCGATCCGGAGCTTCGCCGAGAGCTCGGCCGGCGCCCAGATCTTCGTCAAGGAGGTGCCCGACCCGGAGCGGTTCGGTGTCGCCGTCTACGACGAGAACGGGACGGTTGTCGACCTCGTCGAGAAGCCCGGGCTGCTCGACACGAGCTACGACGCGCCCCCTTCGCACGACGCGGTGGTGGGCCTCTACTGCTACGGGCCGGATGTCTTCGACGTGATCCGGGAGCTCCAGCCCTCCGTGCGCGACGAGCTCGAGATCACCGACGTCAACCGCGTCTACGCGAAGCGCGGCGACCTGATGGTGCGGCGGGTGCGCGGCTGGTGGCGCGACGCGGGGACGTACGAGGCGCTGTCGCGGATCGGGACGCTGATCGAGGAGACGGGGGCGAACAAGCTCGAGTGAGCCGGTGGCTCCC
>JBBILK010000053.1:1285-4104 GCA_037444965.1 Actinomycetota bacterium
GCGGAGCCCCGGCACCTTCGCGAACGCCGCCTCGCGGGCGGTGACGACGCCGAAGCCGTACGCGATGGCCGTTGCTCCGATCCAGAGGTCGTGAGCGCTGATCGCGATGCCGCGAGCCGCGAGCCGCGGCCAGATCTCTGCATGGATCCGCGCGACCGGCTCGGTGATCGGGATCGCCTCGAAGCCGGCGAGCACGTGCTCGACGAACGCCAGGCGCCGGACCCGCGTCGCTCCGCGCGCGCGCCGGGCGGCGCGCAGGAGCTCGCTGACGGTGATCACGCTGATCGCGCGCTCCTCCTCGCCGAGCAGCGCCTCGAGCGCCGGGGAGCCCGCCGCGCACTCCCGGTCGACGAGGACGCCCGTGTCGATCAGAACGGCCACGAGCCCCCCGGCGGCCCGATCTCGGCCCGCAGCGCTCTCACGTCGTCCGCGAACCTCCGATCGAACGGTGGAGCGCTCGCGAAGAGCTCGCGGAAGCGCCCGGCCGAGAGGAGCCGCGCGCACGGCGGGACGATCACGGCGACGAGCGCGTCGTTCCGGGTGATCTCGATCTCCTCGCCGGCGGCGACCCGGTTGAGAACGTCGGAGAACGCTCGCGCAACCTCGGTCGCGGTCAGCTTCGACACGGCAAGACTGTAGCAGACAATCGGTCATTGATCAGAAAAATCTGATTCACTGGGCAGGGCGCTGACCGTCCCGTGGCGAGCGCGCGCGGCGGCGCGAGGGCGAGCCGCTACGGCGTCGGGCACCGCGAGCATCTCGGCACGCTCGCGCGACGCTTCCGGCACGAACCGTGTGCCACGGGTGCGGATTTCCGCGCGACCCTCGAAGGGTCATCGGAAACGCAAGGAGGACGCACCGTGTCTCATCGCCTTCGGCCGCGAGCACGAGGCTCGCGAGGAGCCCTCGACCACCCGTTCGCTTCCCGGGTCAGCCGGCGGCGGCTGCTCGGGCACGCCTGCCTGTGGGCAGCCGCGGTCTCCCTCGCCGCCGTGCTCCTGCGCGCGGCGAGCGCCGCCCCGACCGAGCTCTTCCTCTCGGAGTACGTCGAGGGCTCCGGGAACAACAAGGCGCTCGAGATCTACAACGGCACCGGCGCCGCCGTGACGCTCACCGACCACTACGACGTTCAGCTGTTCGCGAACGGGAGCGCGACCGCGACCGCGACGATTCCGCTCGTCGGCACGATCGCCGACGGCGACGTCTTCGTGCTCGCGCGCTCGGCCGCGGTCGCCGCGATCCTCGCCGTCGCCGACCAGACGACCACGAACTTCCTCTGGAACGGGAACGACGCCGTCGCGCTGCGCCGGGACGGGGCGCTCGTCGACGTGATCGGCCAGATCGGCGCCGATCCCGGCGTCGAGTGGGGAACGGGCGACGCGAGCACCGCCGACAACACGCTCCGCCGCAAGCCGTCGATCCAGGCGGGCGACCCGGACGGGAGCGACAGCTTCGATCCGGCCGGCCAGTGGGACGGCTTCCCGATCGACACCTTCGACGGGCTCGGCAGCCACTCGGTGACGCCGGGCGGCGGCGGGGGTGGCGGCGGAGGCGGAGGCGGCGGGAACGCGCCGAACGCCGTCGCGGACACGGCCGTCCTCGACGAGGACGGGGGTGCGACCGCGATCCCCGTGCTCGCGAACGACTCCGATCCCGACGGCGACCCGCTGACGATCACGGCGGCGGCCGACGGGGCGCACGGCACCGTGACGATCACCGGCGGCGGGAGCGGGCTCACGTACGCGCCCGAGGTCGACTACAACGGAGCGGACTCCTTCACCTACACGATCTCGGACGGTCAGGGCGGCACGGACACCGCGACGGTGTCGGTGACCGTCTCGCCGGTGAACGACGACCCGGACGCCGACGACGACGCCGCAACGACGGCCGAGGACACCCCGCTCACGATCGCCGTGCTCGCGAACGACACTGACGTCGACGGCGACGGGCTGATCGTCACCGAGGCCGATGAGCCGCAGCACGGCAACGTCGAGATCGCCCCGGGCGGCTCGGAGCTCGTCTACCAGCCGCACGCCGACTTCAACGGCTCGGACGTGCTCGAGTACACCGTCTCCGACGGCCAGGGCGGGCTCGAGACGGGCGAGGTCACGATCACGGTCACCCCGGTCGACGACCCGCCGGAGGCCCGCGACGACATCGCGACGGTGCGCGAGAACGAGCCCGCCGTCCTCGACGTCGCGGCGAACGACTCGCCGGGCCCGGCGAACGAGGCGGGTCAGGCGCTCACGGTGCAGTCGGTCACGCAGCCCGGGCACGGCCAGGCCGAGCTGATCGCGTCGGGCCCCGATCAGGGCAGGGTGCGCTACACGCCGGACACCGGATACCAGGGCCCCGACTCGTTCACCTACGTCGTCTCGGACGGGTCGCAGACGGACACGGGCTCGGTCACCGTGGTCGTCGGCCCCGCGCCGCTGCGCACGCTCTGCGGCCTCGCGCCGACGATCGCGGGCACGTTCGGAAACGACGTCCTCACCGGTACGCCGGGGGACGACGTGATCCGAGCCCGCCGCGGGAACGACGTGATCGACGGCGGCGGCGGGAACGACGTCGTCTGCGCCGGCCCGGGCGCCGACACCGTCACCACCGCCGACGGCAACGACCGCGTCGCCGGCGGCACCGGCCCCGACACGATCGTGAGCGGCGGCGGGCACGACCGCGTCCGCGGCGGCGTCGGCGCGGACGACCTCTCGACCGGTGAGGGCGACGACTCCGTGGCGGCCGGCGCGGGCAACGACACGGTCGACGCGGGCGACGGCGACAACACCGTCCACGGCGGCCTCGGCGACGACGCCCTGCGC
>JBBILK010000053.1:4114-7744 GCA_037444965.1 Actinomycetota bacterium
TTCCCGCACCGCGTCCTGATCGCCTCGATCATGGCCGGCTCCGGGACCGACCGCATCGACGGCGGTCCGGGCACCGACACGTGCGACGCGGACGGCGGCCGAAACGTCGTCCAGCGCTGCGAGTAGCCGCGCCACCACGCCCCTCCCACGGGAGCGCCGGCGACCCCGGCGCTCCCGGCCTCCCTCTCCCCTCGACCCTCGACGCGCCGGCCGCCCGGCGCGCTATCGTGAATGGGGTGAGCAGCGAAGGCCCCGCTGTGCCGAGCGGGGACATCGCCAGACGCGAGCGCCTGCTGCGGGCGATCTTCGAGGCGTCGCCGATCGGGATCACCGTCGTCGACGAGCAAGGCAACGCGATCGAGGCGAACCGGGCCTTCACGGAGTTCGTCGGGTACAGCGCCGACGAGCTGAAGCACACGCCGTTCACGGTCTACACACATCCGGACGACGTCGCCCTCAACGTCCGGCTGTTCGAGGAGATGCGAGCCGGGCGGCGCAACCGCTACGAGCTCGAGAAGCGCTACATCCGCAAGGACGGCTCGCTCGCCTGGGGCCACCTGATCGCGTTCGCAGGCCGCGACGAGAGCGGCGAGCTGGCGTTTCGGTTCACGATGGTCGAGGACATCACCGAGCGCAAGCGGGCGGAGGAAGCGCTCCGCGAGGCCAACGACCGGTTCCTGCTCGGCATGCGCGCGGTCGGTGCCGCGATCTACGACTGGGACGTCGAGGCGGACGCGGGTCCGTACACCGAGGGCTTCGTCGAGGTGTTCGGCTTTCCCCCGGAGGAGATCGACCCGTCGTACGACTGGTGGCTGGAGCACGTGCACCCGGACGACCGCGAGCGGGCCGACCGAACCTACCGCGAGGCGGTCCGAACCGGGCGCGAGTACGTGTCCGAGTACCGGTTCCGGGTCGCCAACGGCGACTACCGCCACATCGCCGACCGCGCGATCGCCGTGCGGGACGCCGACGGCCATATCGTCAGGATGGTGGGCGGGCAAGTCGACGTCACGCGCGTGAAGGAGCTCGAGCACCAGCTTCTCCACGCACAGAGGATGGAATCCCTCGGCCGCCTCGCCGGCGGCATCGCCCATGACTTCAACAACCTCCTGAGCGTGATCACCGGCTACTCCGAGCTCCTGCTCGACCGGCTCGGCCGGAGCGGTCAGGAGACGGCGGAAGCTCGCCACATCCTCGGGGCAGCCGAGCGGGCCGCCTCGCTGACGCGTCAACTCCTCGCGTACAGCCGCAGGCAGGTACTGCAGCCGCGGCCGCTCTCCCTGCCCGAGGTGCTCTCAAACCTGGAAGGGATGCTCGACGCGCTCCTCGGCGACGACGTGGAGCTCCGCCTGGAGGTCGCACCCGACACCGGCCCCGTGGACGCCGACCGGAGCCAGCTCGAGCAGGTGATCGTCAACCTCGCCGTCAACGCGCGCGACGCGATGAGCGAGGGCGGAACGCTCACGATCACGGCCCGCGACGTCGCCCCCGGCGAGTGGAACCCGTCGAGCGCGAGCGCCGAGCCCGTCTCCTACGTTCTCCTCGGCATCACGGACACGGGCGTCGGCATGGACGACGAGACCCGCTCGCGCATGTTCGAGCCCTTCTTCACGACCAAAGGTGCCAGCGGCTCCGGCCTCGGGCTCGCGACCGTGGACGGGATCGTCGCGCAGAGCGGCGGCGAGATCGAGGTCGAGACGGCACCGGGGCGCGGCACCACGGTTCGCATCTACCTGCCGCGCGCCGAGCACACGCCCGAGCCGAGCGGGCCCGTCGACCTCGACGCGAGCGCGGGCGGCTCGGAGACCGTGCTCGTCGCCGAAGACAACGACCTGCTGCGCGGGCTGGTCGTACGACTCCTCGAGGAGCGCGGCTACACGGCGCTCGCCGCCTCGTCGGGCACGGAGGCGCTCCAGGCGCTCGAGGCCCACGGCACCCACATCGACCTGCTCCTGACCGACACCGTGATGCCCGGGATGAGCGGCCGCGAGCTCGCAGCCGAGTTCTCCCGGCGCTGCCCGGGAGCACCCGTGCTCTTCATGTCCGGCTACGCGGCCGACGCGTTCCGGGAGGACGATGCGCCCCTGCCGCGGATCCCTCTGCTCGAGAAGCCGTTCACGGCGGCAGCGCTGCTGCGGAGCGTCCGCGAAGCGCTCGAGCGCCGGGAACGGCCGGGGCCATAGGCGCTCCGTCCGGCATGTGCCGGCGGTGACTCAAGTTACGACCCGCTCGAGCCGATTTCTTCTCGGGTGGAACCCCTCGCCGCCCGGACCTCCCAGACGCTTCCGGCCGACGCCCTTCGGCTGATCGTCGAAGGCACGGCTCCGGTCACGGGCGAGGACTTCTTCTGCTCACTCGTGCGCCACCTCGCGCAGGTCCTGCAGGTGCGCTTCGCGTTCGTCGGAGTGCTTGCGGAGGACGGTGTCGGTATCGAGACGCTCGCGGCCTGGCACGGCGAGGAGCCGGTCGACAACCTGACGCTGCAGCTCGCCGGCACGCCGTGCGAGACGGTGGTGGGGAGCGGCATCGCCGCCTACCCGAGCGGCCTGCGCGAGCGGTTCCCGAACGCGCGGCTGCTTCGCGAGCTCGGGCTCGAGAGCTACCTCGGCGCTCCGCTGTTCGACTCGGCAGGCGGCCCGCTCGGCCTCGTCGCCGTCCTCGACACGGCGCCGATGGAGGAGATCGCGGCCAAGGAGGCCGTCCTCGGCATCTTCGCCGCCCGCGCGGGCGCGGAGCTCGAGCGCCTGCGCGTCGAACGCGCGCTACGAGAGGCGAACGAGCGCTTCCAGCTGGCCGCCGGCGTGTCCGAGAGCGTCGTCTACGACTGGGCTGTCGACGAGCGCGGCGGCTACATCGCCGAAGGGTTCAGCGAGGTCTTCGGCTACGAGCCAGGCGAGATCGAGCCCACGCATGGCTGGTGGCTCGACCGCATCCACCCGGCAGACCGAGCCACCGTCGACCCGGCGTTTACCGAGGCGGTCGCGTCGGGAAGCACGTTCTCCTGCGAGTATCGGTTCCGAGCCGCCGACGGCCGCTACCGCCACGTCCTCGACCGAGCGCTGCCCGTGCTCGGCCCGGACGGTCGCACCGTCCGGATGGTCGGCGTCGTCGCCGACGTGACCGAGCGGCGCGACCTCGAGCGTCAGCTTCGCCAGGCGCAGAAGCTCGAGGCGCTGGGGCGGCTGGCCGGCGGCGTCGCCCACGACTTCAACAACATCCTCAGCGTGATCACGGGCTACGCCGAGCTCCTCGTCGCCCGGCTCGAGGACGACACACGGGGCCGCCACGACGCCGAGGAGATCCTCCGCGCCAGCCACCGCGCGGCCGACCTCACCCGCCAGCTGCTCGCGTACAGCCGCCGCCAACGCCTGCAGCCCGGGCCGATCGACGTCGGCGAGCTCCTGGAGGAGCTGGCGGGGATGCTCCGCCGCCTGATCGGCGAGCGCGTCAAGCTCGTCTGCCGGCCCGACCCCGCGGCCGGCCAGATCCTGGCCGACCGGAGCCAGCTCGAGCAGGTGATCGTCAACCTCGCCGTCAACGCCCGCGACGCGATGCCGACGGGTGGCGTCCTCTCGATCGAGGCGGACAACGTCGACCTGCCGGCGGGCGGCGAGCCCGGGCTCGACGCAC
>JBBILK010000053.1:7772-10594 GCA_037444965.1 Actinomycetota bacterium
CTCACGGTTGCCGACACCGGCACCGGGATGGACGACGAGACGCGGTCGCGAATCTTCGAGCCGTTCTTCACCACCAAGGGCCCGGCGGGCACCGGGCTCGGCCTGGCGACCGTCTACGGGATCGTCGGGCAGAGCGGCGGCCGCGTCACCGTCGAGAGCCACCGCGACCAGGGCACGACGTTTCGCCTCTACCTCCCGCGCGTCGGCGCGCCCCGGACGGTCGAGCCCGCCGTCGATCCGGCCCGGCCCGCGCTCCGCCGCGCCCCCGAGCGCGGGCGGGAGACGGTGCTCGTCGCCGAGGACGACGCGACCATCCTCTCGATGCTCACGGAGGTCCTCACGGCTCACGGCTACAGCGTGCTCGCGGCTGCGAGCGGAACCGGCGCGCTCGAGCTGCTCGAGCGGGGCGGTGCGGACGTCGACCTCCTGCTCACGGACATGACGATGCCCGAGCTGACGGGCCCCGAGCTCGCGGCCCGCGCCACCTGCCTCGCTCCGGGGCTGCGGATCCTCTACATGTCGGGCGACACGACCGACGCCGCCTCCGAGCACGGGCCGTCGCTCCCCGGCGACGGGTTCCTCGAGAAGCCGTTCCCGCTCGACACGTTGCTCGCCGCCGTTCGCGAGGTCCTCGACCGCCCGGCCGAGCCCCGCGCCACGCAGGCCGCGTAGCCCGGTTACGAGAGCGCGTCGAGCAACGCTTGCTCGGCGGCGGCGATCGCCTCGCCGAGCTTCGCCGGCTCCCGGCCACCGGCCCTGGCCATCGTCGGGCGACCGCCACCGCCGCCGCCGACGAGAGCAGCCGCCGCCTTGACGACGTCGGACGCGTTCGCGCCCCGCTCGACCGCGGCCTCGGAGAAGTTCGCGACCAGGTGGACGCGGCCGTCAGCCTGCGCGCCGAGCACGACCGCGGCCGGCGCCGCCTTCTGCTTCACCCGGTCGGAGAGGTCGAGGAGGGCGTCCGCGTCCATCTCGCCCACCTCGCCGGCGACGATCGTGACGCCGCCCGCCTCCTTCGCCCGGGCGAGCAGCCCCTCGACCACCTGGTCGGCGGTGCCCGCGCCGGCGCGAAGCTGCCGCTCGAGCCGCGCCCAGGTCTTGCGCTCCGCCTCGAGCTCCTCGCGGAGCCGCCCCGCGTCGCGCTCGCGCTCGAACAGGAAGCTCGCCGCGGCCCCGGAGGTGACCGCCTCGATCCGCCGCGTCGCCGCGCCGACCGAGCCCTCGGAGAGGATCTTGAAGAGGCCGATCTCCGCGGTCGAGCGGACGTGCGTGCCGCCGCAGAGCTCGCGCGAGAACTCGTCGACCTCGACGACGCGGACGACCTCGCCGTACTTCTCGCCGAACAGCATCATCGCGCCGAGCTTCCGCGCCTCGCCGATCGGGGTCAGGAACGTGTGCACCGGCAGGTTCTCGAAGATGCGCTCGTTCACGATCGACTCGACCCGCTCGCGCTCCGCCTCCGTCAGGGGCGACGAGTGGGTGAAGTCGAAGCGCAGCTTGTCGGGGCGAACCGCGGAGCCGGCCTGGCGCACGTGCGTCCCGAGCACCTCGCGCAGCGCCCGGTGCAGCAGGTGCGTGGCCGTGTGGTTCGCCATCGTCGGGAAGCGCACCGCCCACGGCACCACCGCCTTCACGCGGTCGCCGGCGGCGAAGCCGGAGCCGTCGAAGAGGAGCGCCTGGTCGTCGCCGAAGCGGAACGCGGCCACCAGCTCGGCCCGCTCCCCGCTCTCCTTCTCGATCCTGCCCTGGTCGGTCACCTGGCCGCCGCCCTCCGGGTAGAACGGCGACTCCCGGAGCTTCGCGAGGAAGAGGCCGTCGCCGAGCTCCTCGAGGGCGCCGATCTGCGTCAGCACCTCGGTCTTCTCGTAGCCGACGAACACGGTCGCGAAGCCCGCCTCGCGGGCGAAGACCGCGGCGCGCTCGAGCTCTCCCGCCTTGCCGGCGCGCGAACGCTCGCGCTGCTCGGCCATCAGCCGGTCGAACTCGTCTTCGTCGACGGGGAGGCCGCGCTCGAGCGCGAGCTCCCGGGTCAGCTCGAGCGGGAACCCGTACGTGTCGTGGAGGCGGAACGCGTCCGCACCCGAGATCCCGTCGGGGCTCTCCTCGAGCACCTCGGCGAACAGGCGCATCCCGGTCGCGAGCGTCTGCGCGAACCGCTCCTCCTCCGCCTCGAGCACGCGGTGCACGTCGAGCCGGTGCTCGGCGAGCTCGGGGTAGGAGCCGCCCATCAGCTCGATCACGATGTCCGCGAGGCGGCCGAGGAAGGGCGTCTCGAGCCCGATCCGCGAGCCGTGCTGGACGGCCCGGCGGATCACGCGGCGCATCACGTAGCCGCGGCCCTCGTTCGACGGCGTCACCCCGTCGGCGGCGAGGAACGTCATCGCGCGGCCGTGGTCGGCGAGCACGCGGTGGGCCTTCGTCGCCTCCTCCGACTCCCCGTAGCGGGTACCGGTCTCGGCCGCCACCCAGTCCATGATCGCCTGGAAGCCGTCCGTCTCGTACACCGAGTGGACGCCCTGCAGGATCGCGGCGCCGCGCTCGACGCCGAGGCCCGTGTCGATGCTCTGCTTCGGGAGCGGCGTCAGCGAGCCGTCGTCGTGGAGCTCGAACTCCATGAAGACGAGGTTCCAGAACTCGAGGAAGCGGTCGCAGTCGCAGCCGGGGGCGCACTCGGGGCGCCCGCACCCGTGCTCCGGGCCGCGGTCGAAGTAGATCTCGGAGCAGGGGCCGCAGGGACCCGTCGGCCCCGCCTGCCAGAAGTTCTCCGAGCGAGGCAGCCCGCGGATCCGGTCGGCGGGGATGCCGACCCGCAGCCAGCCGTC
>JBBILK010000054.1:0-10579 GCA_037444965.1 Actinomycetota bacterium
CCTCGCGCCCGCCAGGGCGCGACGAGCACGTCGGCGGCGTGTCGCCAGTGGGCGTGGTACGGCGCCATCACCGGGTGGTCGCGGGCATCGGCGAGGACGCGGGTCATCATCGCCTCGGTGGCGCTGTGGTACGCGTAGGTCTCGCGCAGGCCCGCTCGGAGCCGCTCGACAGGATCGGAGATCACCCGCCAGCGGTCCGGGTCCGGGAGCGGGTGGCGCTCGAAGTACTGGCCGCTGCACGCCCGGGAGAGCGTCGCCTCGTCGGGGAAGTGCCGGTACACGGTAACCCTGCCCACCTTTGCCCGCTCGGCGATCTCGCTCACGGTCGTGGCCGCGGGGCCGACCGTCTGGTGCAGCTCGATCGTGGCCTCGATGATCCGCTGCCTGGTCGCGTCCTGGCGCTCGGCGCGCCGCTTCAGTTGATACGAACGCGCCATCGCTGCGTGATGATACATGACGTATCGCGAAACTTGACAAGGGACGGTCGCAGCGCTAGTGTCTTGCCCGATTAGTGAAACAAGGTGTTTCTCCAAAGACGAAAGGAGCTGTCATGAACACCACGACGAGCACAGCGGTAAACCCGATCGCCCTACGCCGTGACGAGGGCGAAGCGCTCTGGTTCCTCGGCGCCCTCGCGACGATCAAAGCCACCGCCGAGACGACCGACGGCCGCGTCGCCGCCGTCGAGTGTCTCGCTCCCCGGGGGCACGGCTCGCCGCTTCACGTCCACCGCAAGGAGGACGAGTGGTTCTACGTCGTCGAGGGCGAGCTGACGTTCTGGGTCGGCGGCCGTGTGATCGACGCGCCGGCGGGATCCTTCGTGTACGGGCCGCGCGACGTCGCGCACACCTTCACCGTCGCCTCACCCGAGGCTCGCTTCCTCCTCGTCACCGAACCCGCCGGCTTCGAGGGCTTCATGCGCGCGCTTGCCGAGCCGGCGACGACCCGCACCCTGCCACCGGAGTCGGTTCAGCCGCCCCATCCGGAGCGGATGATGGCTCTCGCGGCGGAGTACGGCATCGAGATCCTCGGTCCACCCGGCATCCCCGCCTGAGTGCCCGCTGCTCAAACCAAGGCCGGCATGACGTGGTCGTGGATCAGCCGGAGCTGGCCCTGCTGGTCGGGCACGTTCGCGACTTTCAGCCCGGACCAGGCTTCGACGAGGTAGGGGTCGATCGGCGCGCAGATCATGTGGTCGAAGCCGCTCGGGATCACGTCCTCCCTGATCCGTCGCACCCACTCCTCGGGCGAGCCGGACATCGACAGCTTCTCGGTCAGCTCCATCGTCGTCAGCTCCACCGCCCGCTCGACGTCGCCGACGGTGAACGCGTCCATGATCGGCTGCAGGCTGTCCGGGTCGATGCCGTGGCGCTCGATCTGCTCGCGCGGCATCGCCGGGATGTAGAAGGCGACGACGACCCGGGCGGCCTGCTTCGCGGCCTCGCCGTCCTCGGCGATCGACGTCACCATCCAGGCCCCGAGGTCGAGCTCGGAGAGGTCACGGCCCGCACGCTCGGCACCGATCCGAACGTGGTCGGTTGCGAACTGCATCGCCTCCCGCGAGTACGCGAGCGCCTGGTGCATGCCGTCGGCGATCTCACCCGCGAGCTCGAACGACTTCGGTCCGCGCATCGCGCCGATCTTCAGCGGCACGCGCTCCTGCACCGGCCGGGCCGAGGTGAACAGGCCGGTGTAGCGGTAGAACCGGCCCTCGAAGTCGATCTTGCCCTCGTCGAGCACCGTGCGCATCACGTGGTGAGACTCCCGCAGACGCGCGATCTGCCCTCCCGACTTCCAGTCGACGTGGTACTGGTCGAGCATCGCGATGTTCCCGATCGAGTAGACGCACTCCGCCCGGCCGTTCGAGAGCTCGTCGAGCGTCGCGATCGTGTGAGCGAGGATGGTGGGCTCTTTGAGGATGACATGGGTCACGCAGGGGGAGAGCCTGATGCTGCTCGTCCTGGTCGCGGCGACAGCCGCGACCAGCCAGCCGTCCTTGTGGTACGTCTCGTCGGCGAAGTACGCGCCGTGGAAGCCGAGCTCGTCGGCGAGCACGATCGTGTCGACGATCTCGCCGACGGGATGGTCGGGCAGGCTCGCGTAGCTGAAACGCATCGGCTCCTCCTACTGGTCGATGGGAACGTGACCGGGCTGGGCCGCGACGCGCTCGAGCCAGGAGCCGATCGCCGGGTAGCGGCCCAGGTCGAAACCCCCCTCCCCGGCGACGTGCGTGTAGGCGTAGAGGCTGATGTCGGCGATCGTGTAGCGATCCGCGACGAGGAACGCGCGCCCGGCCAGGTGGCCTTCCATCGCGTCGAGCGCCCGGTAGCCGGCAGCCTGTCGCTCGGCGAGCGCCGCCTCGTCCCACTGCTTGCGGTAGGCGAGCCAGAAACGGGCGACGGCGACGTTCGGCTCGTGGTCGTACTGCTCGAAGAACTGCCACTGCAGGACCTGTGCCCGCTCGAGCCGGTCATCCGGGACGAAGGACGTCCCGTCGCCGAGGTACCAGAGGATCGCGTTCGACTCGGCGAGGCAGCGGCCGTCGTCCAGCTCGAGCACGGGCACCCGCAGCGCCGGGTTCTTGCCGCCGAGCACCTCGGGGCGGTTCGAGCGGTCGACGACGTCGAGCTCGACGCGCTCGTACCGGATGCCCAGGTGGGCGAGTAGGAGCCGCACCTTGTAGCAGTTGCCGGAGACTCGCGAGTCGTACAGGACCATCAATACGTCTTCGCCGTGATCGCCCCGTCGACGAGGATCGGCGCGCCGTTCACGAACGAGCTCTCGTCGGAGCAGAGGAAGACGACGGCGTTCGCCACCTCGGCCGGGTGAGCGATCCGCTTGCCGGGGTAGGCGGCCTCCATCTCCGCCCGCGCTGCCGCCGGGTCGTCGGTGCCGGCGAAGTACTGCTCGATCATCGGCGTCTCCATGTCGCCCGGGCAGACGCAGTTGCAGCGGATCCCGTCGGCGGCGTAGTCGATCGCGATCGCCTTCGTCAGCCCGAGGATCCCCGCCTTCATCGCCGTGTACGCGGCGAGGTAGCCGTCGCCGGTGAAGGAGAGGATCGAGCCGAGGGTGACGATGGAGCCGCCTTTCCCGCTCGCCCGCATCGCCTCGACCGCGTGCTTGCAGCACCAGAACGTGTGGGTCAGGTGCACGGCCACGAGCTCGTCCCACTGCTCGTTCGTCGTCTCGTGCAGGCGCCCCTCGCCGAGGACGCCGGCGTTCGAGACCGCGAGGTCGAGCGAGCCGTACTCGGCCCGGCAGCGCTCGATCGCGCGGACGATGTCGGCCTCGCGCGTGACATCGCCCTGCTGGAAGAGCGCCGTCCCGCCCGCTGCGACGACCTCGTCGACGCCGGCCCGTCCGAGCTCCGCGTTTCGCGAGAGCGCGACGATCCTCGCCCCCTCGGCGCAGAGGGCGCGGAGGATCTCGCGGCCGAGACCCTTCGAGGTGCCGGTGACGACGCCGGCCTTGCCTTCGAGGCGCATGCTAGCTCTCGGCCTCGAGCTCCTTCAGCAGCTCCTCGCCGGAGAGCACCGAGTCCGCGAAGTGGTCGTGCATCCAGGCGAGGTGCTCCCAGCGGTTCTCGACGATCCGGTGGAAGTCCCAGTTCGGGATCTCCTGCTGGCGAACGTGCTCGGTCATCAGGGCCGGATCGACCTCGAAGACGTGTTCGAACCGGCTGACCGCGACGTCCGACACACGGTGTGCCTCGGGCGGCTTCTGGGCCGAGAGTCGAAAGCCGAGCATCACTCCTCACCCCCCTCGTACGCCTGGTCGAGCAGGTACTTGCCGGGGTTCATGATGTTGTTCGGATCGAGCGCCCGCTTGATGGCCTTCATCACCTCGAAGCCACCCCCGAGCTCCATCGGCACGAGATCGACCTCGCCTTCGCGGCAGGAGCCGTGGCACGCGGTGATGGAGCCGCCGTGCTCGACCGCGACACGCGCGATCTCGCGCTTCGCGTCGACCCAGGCGGCCCAGCTCTCCTCGTCCCACTTCATCTCCCAGATGCCGACGTCGATCTCGGTCAGGTAGTCACCCCACGGCTTGTACGCGCCGTTCGTGTACGCGAACATTCCCCAATCGTCGAACATGTCGAAGCGCTCGCGCAGGCCGTCGACGATCCGGTGCCATTTCTCGCGGACGGCGGGAAGCTGGCTGTAGTTGATCGCAGCGTCCTCGCAGTGCCAGCTCATCAACGCCACCTGGCCGTTCTTCGTGCGACCGTGCTGCGGCGTCGCGTAGCGGTCGTGACGGGAGGCCCAATCGCCGTGCGAGATCTCGTCGCCCAGGTAGTGGGAGCCGTTCGCCTTCGAGATCCGCATGATCTGCTTCGCACCCGCGCGAACCTCGTCCTTCTGGCCGTACATGGCGACCGCGACGACGCCCTGCACCCAGTCGGGTTGCGGAATGTAGGCCTCGTCGTCGCGCCGCAGGTAGCGGAGCTTCCACTCGTCGAAGAGGACGACGCCGGCAAGCGTGGCAAGCCCCGAGCGGGCGAACTCCCCCGTTGCTCTCCACGCATCCTCGTAGGACGTGTACGCGAAGAAGGCCGAGAACTCGGCCTCCGGCCGCGGCACGAGCTCGAGCGTTGCCTCGGTGACGATCCCGAGCGTTCCCTGGTGGCCCATGAACAGGTGCTTGAGCTGGTAGCCCGAGGAGGACTTGCGCACCTTCTTGCCGCCCCCGTCCCCCACCCGGATGATCTCCCCGGTCGGGAGCACGAGCTCGAACGAGATGACGAGGTCGCGGGTGTGCCCGTAGCGAGCACCGATCAGGCTCCAGCCGCTGGTGCCGATCCGACCGCCGACGAGCGAGCACGGGTACGAGGCGGGGTTGTCGGGGTAGATGTAACCGTGCTTCCGGAGCTCCTCGTTCAGCTTCAGCATGTTGATGCCGGGCTGCACGGTGACCGTCCGGTCCTCGTGGTCGAGCTCGAGGATCCGGTTCATCAGCTTCACGTCGACGAGGATCCCGTGCTTCAGGGGCACGGCCCCATCGGTGAGGCCGGTTCCGCCGGCCCGCGGCACGACCGGGATCCGGTGACGGTTCGCGAGCTTGACGACCTCGGAGATCTGCTCGGCGCTCGTCGGCAGCACGACCGCCTGCGGGATGTGTTCCTCCCACTTGTGCGCCGGGAACGGCGCCGGCACGCGGGCCCGGTTGAAGAGCGCCGACTTGCCGGTGAAGACGTGGTCTCGCCCGCAGATCGCGACGAGCTCGTCGACAACGGTCTCGGGAAGGGTTGCGATCGCCATCTCACACCTCGAATCCGGCCGCTTCGGCCACGAGCTCGAAGATGTCGTAGACCTCGAGGCCCTGCGCCTCGCCCTGCTCGGTCAGCGGCCGCTCGGACCAGGGGCAGGCCGAGACGAGCACCTCGACCCCCTCCAGCTCCTTCGCCTTGCCGACGCGGCGGCGGCTGATCTCCGCCGTCAGCTCCGGCTTCTCGACCCACAGGTTCGAGCCGGCACCGGAGCAGTACGACCACTGCGTGACGTGGTCGACGTCGACGAACGTGAGGCCCGGGATCGCCCGCAGGATCTCCCCCGGCGATTGCCACTTGCCGAGGCGCTTGTTGAGCCGGCAGGGGTCGTGGTACGTGACCGTCCGCTCGACCGGTGTCGTCAGCTTCACCTTGCCGTCGCGGATCAGCTCGGCGATCAGGTCGACGGCGAGCACGATCTCGAACTCGTCGAAGTTCTCGTCGAGCTCGGGGTAGTGCTCGATGATCGTGATGTAGTCGTGCGGGTCGGGGCAGATCACCCGCTTCGTGCCGGTCTTGCGCCAGTCGATCATGTTGTGCTCGGCCATCTTGTGGGCGACCTCGACGTAGCCGGTCTCCCACATCGGGCCGCCGCAGCACCACTGCTGGTTCATCAGGCCGAACTCGATCCCGCCCGCCTGGAGGATCATCGCGACCGCGCGCGGCACGGACGGGCGCTTGAAGGCGGCCTCGCAGTCGGCGAAGAGAACGGTCTCGCCGCCCGTCGGGATGTCGAGCCCGGCCGCCCACGCGCGCACCTTGCTCGCGCCGGTCTCGATGTTCCAGCCGAGCACGGGCTCGTTGCCCCAGCGGTCGGTCAGATCGGCCCAGCGCTTCCAGCTCTCCTGGTGGATGCCCTGCGAGACCGCGTAGGCGCGCATCGCCTTGACGACGTCGATCGTGCGCTGCCGGAACCGGTAGAAGTCGCCGGTGAATAGGGTGTTCGGGCAGCGGAGCTCGCAGGCGCCGCACATCGTGCAGTGCACGTAGTCCTCGGCGACATCCTCGATCGAGAGATGACCCTTCTCCATGGCGACGACGTTCGCGTGGAACGCGGTCGGCGTGTGGCGCTCGTCCCGCGTCACCTGCATCACGGGGCAGACCTCGCGGCAGAACTTGTGACCCGAGCTGAAGCAGTTGTAGGCGGCGTTCCGCCACTCCTCGAGCAGCTCGGCGGGCAGTCCGTTGCCGCCGCCGTTCGCCTCAGTCTCGGGCGTCGTTCGCTCCGCCATCCGGACCTCCTTTGCCTCGGGCGGCTCGCGGCCGCCGGTTCCGGCATGCTACGGCGCTGCGGTATAAATGTCTAGTCGTAGATGTTTTCCACGGCTGAGACGAGGAAAAGGGCGGAGCCGCTCGCGGTCGCGAAGGCGGTCGTCTTCTCGCCGATCGGGGGCCAGGGCCTGGTCGAGCAGGCCGTGCGGCGGCTCGGCGAGGCGATCGGGCTCGGCGTGCTCGAGCTCGGCGAGCGCCTTCCGCCCGAGGCCGAGCTCGCCGAACGCTTCGACATCGCGCCGATGACGCTCCGGCAGGCGCTCGCGATCCTCCGCGAGGCCGGTTACGTGGAGACCCGGCGTGGGCGCGGGGGCGGGACGTTCGTGCGCCGAGCGCTGCCACCCGCTCCGACGCGCACGGCGAAGGCCCGGCTGCGGAGCCTCACCGTCGACGACCTGCGCGACCTCGTCGACTTCCGCCGCCTCGTCGCAGGAGCCGCCGCCGCGCTCGCCGCGGAGCGGGCGTCGCAGGCCGAGATCGCCGAGCTGCGAGCGCTCGTAGAGCAGATGGCACCCCCGCCGCCGTTCTCCGAGTTCAGGCGAGCAGACAGCCGCTTCCACCTCGCGATCGCATCGGCCTCGGGGTCGCGCCGGCTCGCGGCGGCCGAGACGTCGATCCAGGCCGAGCTCTCCGACCTGCTCGCGCTGATCCCGCACCCGCCGGAGGCGCTTCGCCTCTCGAACGGGCAGCACCGCGCCGTGCTCGAGGCGATTGCCCGGCGCGAGCCCGCCGCCGCGAGGGAGCTCGTCGAGAAGCACGTCGCCGGCACCGGGGACTTCCTGGTCGGGCTGCGGCTGGGACGGGTGGACGGAGCCACGTTCTCGTGACGAGGAAGCCCGTCATCGGCTTCTCCGTCGGCCACCACGACTTCGGCGACTACCAGAGCGTCGGCTTTCAGCGCCCGATCGCGCTCGCCGGCGGGATCCCGCTCACGCTCAGCAGGCTCGAGGGCGTTCTCGAGGACGCCCTCGACGTCGTCGACGCCGTCGTCATCGGCGGCGGCCGCGACATCGAGCCGCACCGCTACGGCCAGGAGCCCCACGAGGCGCTCGGGCCGCCCGATCCGCACCGCGACGAGTTCGAGCTCGAGCTCGTGAAGCGCGCCCTCGACCGGGAGCTGCCACTCCTCGGCATGTGCCGCGGGATCCAGGTGATCAACGTCGCTCTCGGCGGCACGCTCGTCCAGGACGTCTCGCTCGCGCCCGAGTGGGTCGAGCACCCGACCGACCGCGGCTGGCACCGCTGGAAGGAGGTGGAGCGCGCCTCGCTCCTCGACGAGGCAGACGTGCCGCACCACCCGCGCCACTCGATGGCGGTGGAGCCCGGCTCCCACCTGCACGAGGCGCTCGGGGTCGACGAGATCGAGGTGAACAGCTTCCACCACCAGGCGATCGACCGGCTCGGCGAGGGACTTCGCGCCACGGGCAGGGCCCCGGACGGCGTGGTCGAGGTGATCGAGCTCCCGGGCGAGCCGTACGTGCTCGGCGCCCAGTTCGAGCTACAGGAGGAGTGGCGAATCGACCCCCGTTTCCTCGGGATCTTTCGCCGGTTCGTCAACGCGGCTCGCGAGCGGTAGGGCACGAGCCGCTTGGGGATCGCGCTCGGGCTCGCGGCGGCGATCAGCTGGGGCTTCAGCGACTACTGCGCGACGCTCGCCTCGCGGCGCACCGGTGCGCTGCGCACCGTCCTCGGCTTCCACGTGCTCGCGATCGCCGCGCTCGCGGTCGCGGTCGCGGCGACAGGAGCCCTCGACGGCGTCACCGCCGAGCAGCTGCTCGTCCTGGCCGGGCTCGGCGTCGTCGGCTGGGTCTCCTACCTCGCCTTCTACCGCTCGCTCGCGATCGGGCCGATCTCGATCGTCAGCCCGATCGTCTCCGGCTACGCGGCCGTCGCCGTCGTCCTCGCCGTGCTCCTGCTCGACGAGCGGCTGAACGGCGGCGAGATCGCCGCCGTGCTCGTCGCCTTCACCGGCGTCGCGCTCGCGTCCGCCGACCTCGCCCAGATCCGCAGGGCGGAGCGCACCCAGATGCTCGGGATCGTGCTCGCCGTGCTGACCATGGTCTCGATCGGCGGCTTCGTCTTCGGGATCAGCTACTACAGCGTCGAGCTCGGCTGGCTCGGGCCGATCTTCCTCGGCCGCGTCTTCACGGGGATCCTGATCGCGCTCACGGCGGCCCGCGGCGGCGAGTGGCGATTCCCCGACCGCTCGGCCCTGACCCTCGGGCTGATCGGCGCCGTCGCGGTGCTCGACACCGCGGGCTACATCGCCTTCAACGTCGGCGTCCAGAACGCCGAGACCTCGCTCGTCGCCACCGCTGCCGCTCCCTACGCCGTCGTCCCGGTCGCGCTCGGCGTGCTCGTCCTCCACGAGCGCCCCGCCCCGATCCAGTGGCTCGGCGTCGTCCTCGTGATCGGCGGCCTCGTCCTGCTCGGGCTGTCGTCGTAGCGGCCTTCGCGTCAGCAGGCAGCCGTCAACGCCGCAAGCAGTCCGTGAGGGTCATGCACCGCGCGCAGGCCGGCGCGGACGACTCGCCGCGTACCGGGATCGACCGGTGCGGTCTCCGCCCACGAGGGAAGCCCCACTCCGACTTCGACCTCGAGGCCCGAGGGCAGCAGAAGCCGGCGCTCGCTGATGGCGCCCCAGTCGCCGGTGCGAAGGAGCTTCGCCCCAGGAGCAAGTTCCGCGATCCAGTCCTCGCGCTCCGTGTAGGCGGCCGGCTCGTTCGTGAGCAAGACAAGATCGACGTCTGAGTCCTCGCCAGCACCAGCTCCCGCCCACGATCCGACGATAGCCACGGCCGCGAGGTCGCCACGAGCGGCGGCCCAATCCGCCACGGCCCTGACGAACGCCTCCACTTCCCGGCGCCGTGCCGGAGACACCACGCCCTGGACGTTAGCGTCCCGTCAACGGCAAGCAAAGAGCTCGCAGGCAACCGGTGGGGCGCAAGCAGACGGTTCAGCGATTAGCGCCGGAGGGAGCGAGATGGCCAATTTTTGACAAATGCCACAATCGGCACTAGAAAGCATTGAGACCGGAAGCCCGCATGGCGAGACCGATGCGCACGCGGCTCACGAGGATGCCGACGGTCGCCGCCGTCGTGGTCGTTGCGTTGCTCGCGGTCGGCGGAGCCGGTGGGTCGCAGCCGCCGCCGGGCGCTTCCTGGGAGCTGAGTGACGGCACGATCGATCGGACAAACGCTCCCGACTTCTTCACGGTCGCCGACGAGTCCGGGCAGACCGTGATGTGCTCTGACGGGACCCCGCTGCTGATCCTCGCCGAGGAGTTCTTCGCTCCGCCCCCGCCGCCCCCGCCGGCGGAAAGACTGAGCGAAGCAGCTGCTCGCGGGAACATCATCGTGCTCGAGCGGCGACCCTCGTGCGGGCCGAACGGCACCGTTCAGTGGACCGAGCTCTGGTACGAGGAGCCGGCGCAGTCGGGGCCTTCGCTCCTCGCTCCCTGAACGGGCCGGTAGGGTCTCCTCCCGATGGAGGAGCTCGAGCGGCACATCTCTCCCGAGTACCTCCGCTTCGCCGTCGAGCGGCTCGAGTCGTTTCGCTCGCACCCGCTCGGCTTCCGCGTCGCGGGGACGCCCGAGGAGCGGCGCGCGACGCGCTGGATTGCCGGCGAGCTTCGCGCGATCGGGCTCGAGGACGTGGCCGAGGAGCCGGTGCCGGTCGACGCGTGGCGCTTCCGCGGAGCCTTCGTCGAGCCGGACGGCGGGCCTCGCTACGAGGCCGTCTCGATGGCCGGGGTCCCCGAGACGCCGGCGCGCGGCGTACGGGGCGAGCTCGTCTTCGTGCGGCGCGGCGGGCGCCGCCAGCTCGAGGGTCTCGACGTCGCCGGCCGCGTCGTCCTCGTCGACTGGAGCGACGGGCGGCTCTGGCCCTACCACTTCGGCCTCGAGCTCGGCCTGCGCGGCGCAGCGGCCGTGATCGTCGCGTGCCTGCCGGGCGGGCCGTGGTTCCAGGCCGACGGCGCGCTCGGCACGTTCGACGCGATGTGGCACCCGCAAGCGCCGCCCATGGTCACGATCCGCA
>JBBILK010000055.1:0-10478 GCA_037444965.1 Actinomycetota bacterium
TCGCGCGGGAGCTCGAAATTGAGGCTGGTCGCGAGCGAGGCGCGGGCGCTCGCGAGCGTGCCGGAGGCGTCGACGGTGATGCTGTTCAGCGACGGAACGGTCGGCGGCCCACCCGGTAGCGAGCCGTCGGGACGGCTGGCGGTGAGCGTGCCCGAGACGCCCGTTATCCTCGACACGCCGCTGATGCCGAGGTAGACGCGCACGAAGGTTCGCTTGAAGGAGTCCTGGGTCGCGGCGACCAGCGGTACGAAGTTGGATGGAGTCTGTACGCCCTGCGTCACCATCAGCTGTACGCCCTGCGTCACCTCGAGCCCGAGCAGCCGGAAGCTCGTCCCGGGAGGGATCGGGCTCCAATCGACGTTGACCGTTCCGGCAGCCCCCGTGCCGAGGCAGTTGCTCGCGGTTACCGTCAGCTTGTTCCCGCCAGCGGTCAGCAGCCCGTTGAAACGAACCGGGCCGAAGTGGCCGCCGTCGGCGTCGATCAGGGACGGGTACAGGGTCGCCGTGCGCACACCCTGCTGGCTGTTATCGATGATCGTGGCGCGCTCGATCGGGGCGCCCCCCGTCTCTACCGAGCCCTCGAGCAGGAACTCGTTGTTCTGCACGACCACGTCGCCCGGCGGCTGCGTGAGCCGGACGGTCGGGATGCTCGTGGCGTCGCACGGCGGCGGCGGGCCCAGCGACGAGAACTCGAGATCGTCGACGGCGACCGCGTTCGTGTAGCCGCCCGGCACCGACACCTCGAGCGAACGGATCGTCGGGTCTGGGACCGTGACCTCGAGCGGGAATTGGATCGGCGTCACAGCGTCGTTGGCAGGCAGCGTCACCTCGGCCGTGCCGACGCTGCCGTGGCCGGCGTCGAACGCCGTCAGCCGCACCGTCAGCGGCTGCGGCAACGCGAATGAGTAGCCGACCCACACCTTCACCCGCTGCTGCCCGCTCGTGAAGCTCGCCGCAATCGGCGAGCTGCAGAACTCGACCGCGAAGCACTGCTCGATCCCGACCGAGCCCGAATGCGCGAACCCGGCCGGAAACGGCGCCTGCGAGTAATCGATCGCGGACACGTCGTTGAACGTCACCCCCTGGGCCGAGTACTGCGAGTTCAAGGTCACCCGCCCGCCCGCGGGAACGCCCAGATCGTCGAACGTGAGCACCGTCAGGGCGCCCGCACGCGCCGGAACGGCCCCGACCAGCACCGCCACGACACTTGCCAGCACGACCATGCCGAGGAGGGTCTGTCGGACGGACTGCGAGGCGCGCACGGTGACTCCCTTCACTCGACGTCCAAGTAGACGACGCAGGCGGCGAGGCCCACCCCGAGTGCGGCGCAGGCCTCGACCGTGTCGACGTCGCCGAGAGGCGCAGCGCTGACGCCGCTCGGCCGGGCCGAGAGCACGCGCAACTCCCGCTTCCGCGCTTCGCCGACGCCGGCCTCCCAGAGCGCTGTCTTCCCGATGCCAGGCTCGCCCCGAACGACGAGCGCCCTCACGGCGGGTTCGGCGAGAAAGCCGGACAGCACGGCGAGTTCCGGCTCGCGCCCGACTACGCGCGCGTCCGGCCCAGGTTCCCCCTCGGCCCACTGCCCCACCGCACTTCGCACTGTAATGCGTTCGAGCGTGCGTTGGGCCCCCGCGCAGGCCACAATTCGGTGATGGCGCAGCACACGACGGCACCGGCCGAGGTCGAGATCGAGCGGCCATCCGAGGGACACGCCGTCGAGCGCGACGTCCCCTGGATCGTGATCGTCTGGAACGACCCGATCAACCTGATGTCGTACGTGACGCTCGTCTTCCAGAAGCTGTTCGGCTACAGCCGCGCGAAGGCGACGAAATTGATGCTCCAGGTGCACAACGAGGGCAAGGCGATCGTCTCGAGCGGTACGCGCGAGAAGGCGGAGTACGACGTCTCGCGCCTCCACGCGCACGGCCTGTGGGCGACGATGCGGAAGGACACGTGATCCCGCGCCGGCAGGTCGAGCGCGGAAGGGGAGGGCGGGTGTGCCTGCGTCTCTCGCGCCGCGAGCGGGAGCTGCTCGGCGCGCTCGCAGAGGAGCTCGGCTCGAGGCTCGAGGACGACGAGACGGCCTCGCCGGACTTGCGCCGCCTCTTCCCGCCCGCCTACGCCGAGGACGACGAGGACGAGCGCGAGTACCGGCGCCTCGTGCGCGACGAGCTCGTCGCCGGCAGGCTCGAGGCGCTGCGAACGCTCGCCGGGACGCTCGATCGCAGGGAGCTCACGGAGGAGGAGCTCGACGCGTGGCTGCGCGCGCTCAACGACCTTCGCCTCGTGCTCGGGACCCGGCTCGACGTGACCGAGGAGACGTTCACCCGCCCGCTCGACCCCCGCGCTCCCGACGCGCCGGAGCTCGCCGTCTACGGCTACCTGAGCTGGCTGCAGGAGCAGGCGGTCGAGGCGGCCGCTTCCCGCCAGCCCTAGGTTCCCTGGTACGGTTCGGCCCGTGCGCGGGGAGGGCAAGGTCGAGGTCACCGGCGGACGCGTCTGGTACCGGCGCAGAGGACGCGGCGAGCGGATGCCGCTGCTGATCCTGCACGGCGGCCCGGGAGCCGCGAGCTACTACGTCGAGCCGCTCGCCGAGGCGATCGCCGAGCACCGCCCGACGATCGTCTACGACCAGCTCGGCTGCGGGCGCTCCGACAAGCCAAACGATCCCTCGCTGTGGACGGTCGAGCGCTCGGTCGAGGAGGTCGACCAGGTGCGGGACGCGCTCGGCCTCGACCGCTGCCACCTGCTCGGCCAGTCGTGGGGCGGCTGGCTCGCGATCGACTACATGTGCCGCCGGCCCGGGGGGATCTCGGGGCTCGTGCTCGCCTCGACGTCGGCGAGCATCCCGCAGTTCGTCGCCGAGGCGGGACGCCTGATCCGGGAGCTTCCGGAGCCGGCCCGGACGACGCTCGTCGAGCTCGGGGCGAGAGGCGACTACGACAGCCCGGCATACCGTGAGGCGGTGATGGAGTTCTACCGCCGGCACGTCTGCCGGCTCGACCCCTGGCCCGAGGCGCTGCTGAAGACGGCGGAGGGGCTCGACGGCAACCAGGTCTACCTGACGATGAACGGCCCGACCGAGTTCGACGTGATCGGCCTCCTGCGCGACTGGGACCGCACCGCCGACCTGCACCGGATCACGGCACCGACGCTCGTCACCTGCGGCCGTTACGACGAGATCACGCCTGCCTGCTCCGAGACGATTCGGGACGGAATCGCAGGTGCCCGCATGGTCGTCTTCGAGCACTCGGCGCACTGCGCGCACCTCGAGGAGCCCGAGCTGTACGCCGAGGTGGTCGAGGGCTTCCTGCGCGAGGTCGACGGCCGGAGCTGAGCCGTGAGCATCGTCAGGATCAACGCGATCGAGGTGCCCGAGGGAGCGGGCCCGCGGCTCGAGGAGCGCTTCCGCCAGCGGCTCGGTGAGGTGGAGCGGACGCCAGGCTTCCTCGGCTTCGAGCTCCTCCGTCCGACCGGCGGCGAGACCCGCTACTTCGTCTACACGCGCTGGGAGTCGGAGGAGGCGTTCCGGGCCTGGGTCGAAAGCAGCGCCTTCCGCCGCGGCCATGCCGACCGATCGGCGCAGGGCGCCCAGCCACCTGTCGGCACCGGGTCGCAGCTGCTCGAGTTCGAGGTCGTCCTCTCGGCCGAGCCGTCGCCTTAGAAAGCGGCGACTTCGCGGATCGCGCGCGCGATCCGGTCGACGTTCGGAAGCGTCGCCGCCTCGAGGGGCGGGCTGAACGGGATCGGGTGGAAGGCGGCGCCGACGCGGGCGACGGGCGCGTCGAGCTGCTCGAAGAGCTCGGAGGCGAGCCTCGCCGCGATCTCGGCCCCGACGCCGTACTCGGCGTAGTCCTCGTGGACGACCACGCACCGGCTCGTACGTTCGACCGAGGCGGCGACCGTCTCCCAGTCGAGCGGGGAGAGCACGCGAAGGTCGATCGCCTCGACCGAGAGGCCGTCCTCCCGCGCGACGAGCTCCGCGGCCTCGAGCGCGGCCGGCAGCGTGGCCCCGTAGGTCACGAGCGTGAGGTCGTCGCCCGGCCTCCGGACGGCGGCGCCGGCGAGCGGGGCCTGCGGGTCCCAGACGGCATCGCCCCTGGCACGCGTGTACAGGCTCTTCTGCTCGAGCACGAGCACGGGGTTCGGATCGCGGATCGCCGCCGCGAGCAGCATTCCGGCGTCCTCGGCGGTGGCGGGGCAGGCGACCTTGAGTCCCGGCGAACGCAGGAACCAGGCCTCGGGGCACTGGGAGTGGAAGGGCCCGCCCGAGAAGCCGCCGCCCTCCGGGGCGCGGATCACGAGCGGAAGCGCCTGCCGGGTGCGGAAGTGCCACTTGGCGGCAACGTTGACGATCTGCGTCATGCCGCTGGTGAGGAAGTCCGCGAACTGGTACTCGACCACGGGGCGGTAGCCCTCGAGCGCGAGCCCGACGGCGACGCCGGTGAAGGCGCCTTCGGAGATCGGCGTGTCGCGCACCCGCTCGGGCCCGAACTCGTCGCGGAGACCCTCGGTGGCCCGGAAGGCGCCGCCGTTCCCGAGGTCCTCGCCGAGGAGGACGACGCGCTCGTCCTCCTCGAGGGCGCGGCGCAGGGCGAGGCGGACCGCCTCGAGGTAGGTGACCTGCTCGCTCACGACCCGAAGACGCTCGGTAGGAGACCGTCCGGCGGCGGGTAGGGGGCGGCGAGCGCCGCCGCGACCGCGTCGGCGACCTCCCCGGCCACGATCTCGTCGAGCGCCGCCTGGTCGGCGTCGGTCCAGCCGGCCTCCGCCCGGGCGCGCTCGCGCCACAGGGCGACCGGGTCGCGCCGGCGCCAGCGCTCGAGCTCCTCCGGCGGCACGTAGCGCTGGCCGTCGTGCGCGCCGTGGCCGTGCATCCGGTAGGTCCACGAGCACGGGGCCGCGGCCGTCACGAGCGTGGGCGAGAGCTCGCGCTGCGACGTCGTAGACGAGCGCGACGTCGTTCCCGTCGACCTCGTAGGCGGGGATCCCGTAGCCGGCAGCGCGCTCGCTGACGCGCTCGACCGCGAGCATGCTGGCGCTCGGCGTCAGGTACGCCCAGCCGTTGCGCTCGACGACGACGACGAGAGGTGCCCGCCAGACGGCGGCGAGGTTCAGCGTCTCGTGCCAGGCACCGCCGTTCGCGGCGCCGTCCCCGCAGAACGCGACGGCCGCCGCTCGCTCGCCGCGCCAGGCGCGGCCGAGCGCGACGCCCAGCGCAACTGGGAGCATCTCGGGCAGGTGGCTCACCATGGGGAGGGTTCCGTGGGCGAGCGAGCCGAGGTGGACGTTTCCGTCCCGGCCGTCCATCGGGGCGCCCGCCTTGCCGAGGTAGTGGCGGAGCACCTGCTCGGGCGTCACGCCGCGGACGAGGTGCACCGCGAGGTCGCGGATCGCGGGGCTCGCGACGTCCCGCTCCCCCAGCGCGAGAGCGACGCCGACGGCCGTCGCCTCCTGACCCCGGCCGTCGTAGAAGGATCCCGGCAGCCGGCCCTGGAGGTAGAGCTTGCGGCCCGCCTCCTCCACGGCCCGGGTGAGATGGAGCCAGTAGCCTGCGCGGCGCAGCAGCGCGGCACGAGCGTCGCGCTCCGTGTCCGGCGCTTCAGGAGCAGGTACGACGGCGATCGCGGCGGGCGACCCGAGCGAGACACTGGACTCCGAGGTTTGCATCCGTTTCTCCTCAGTTCGGATCCGAGATAGACGCATCGTAGGCGAGATTGTGCGAACCATCGTGATTCCGGATCCAAAGATCCTAGCTTTCGGATCCGACAAACCCCGGACGGGAGGCCGTTCGTGCCAGGCGGGCGTCGACCACGACCGTTCGCTCGCAGTCGAGCGCCGCCGCCAGGACATGCTCGAGCTCGCGCTCGGCCCCGACGGCGACCCCGTCGACCCCGTAGGCGCGGGCCAGCGCGACGCAGTCGGGCCCGGGCCGCTCACGGCCGTCGCCCACGACCACGACGACCACGGGGAGGCCCTCGAGCACCGAGGTCGCGAGCTCTCGCGCAGCGAGCGCAAAGCCCTCGGCCCCCTCGATGCAAACGACGGTGGCGTGCGGCCGGGCCGCCTTGGCCCCGAGCGCGGCGGGGAGCCCGAAACCCCTGGAATCCAGGCCGTCCGAGACGAGGAACGAGCCGGACCGGCCGCAGCGGAGGCGTTGCGCCGCAGCGAGCGTGACTCCGCCGGCGCCGACGACCCAGACCAGATCCCGTCCACCGCTCAGCCGGCCGAGCGCCGTGACGACCGTCTCGGCTGCCATCCCAGCGCCGGCGGGGCGCCGGGGTGGGGCGGTGAGGTCTGCGAGAGAGGGCCGCGCCGCTGTGCGCCGCGGGTACTCGAAGTCGAGCTCTGCGAGCTGGACGTCCCGCGGTACGTCGACAAGCGCGGGTCCGCAGGGCTCGGTCCGGGCCAAGCGGAAGGCGGCCGCGAGCGTCTGCGGGATCTCGGCCGCCCGGCGCACGGTGAAGGCGTGCTTGACGAGCGGGGCCGCGACGCCTGCGATGTCGCACTCCTGGAAGGCGTCCGTGCCGATCAGCGCCGTTGCCACCTGACCGGTGACGGCTACGAGAGGGACGGCGTCGAGGAAGGCGCTCGCCAGCGGGGTCACCAGGTTCGTCGCTCCGGGCCCCGACGTCGCCCACACGACCCCTACCTCTCCCGAGGCGCGGGCGTACCCCTCGGCCATGTGGCCCGCCCCCTGCTCGTGCCGGGCGAGCACGTGCCGAAGCCCGGCTCCCCGGGCGAGCGCGTCGTAGAGAGGGAGCACGGCGCCGCCCGGAATCCCGAAGCAGACCGTGACCCCCTCCGCCTCGAGCGAGCGGAGGATCGCGTCCGCGCCGTGCATCCGTCGGCGGGACGACCGGTCGGGGTGGCGGCGAACGTGCGGTGGCGAGGCGGGTCGCGTGCTCATCGGATCCAGCTCCTCCCTCGGCACGCCGGGCGAGGGCGCACCGGTGCTGCGGTGATCAGGGATGCGTGCGCCGAGGCGCAGTCTGGATCCGATCCCCCTAGCGGGGGATGCCGATGGCGAAGCCGGCGATCGCCGCCATCACGCTCGAGACAGCGGCAAGCGGTCTCTGAACGGGAGCGGGCTCATGGCCGGCAGCGCGCATCTCGGATCCGAGAATACGAGATCCGACGCCGCGTGTCAACGCCGCCCGGCTCGCTCCTCGAGCCGGGCGAGGATCGCCTCGAGCAGCCGGCCGGATTCGGCGATGTGGTCGACCATGAGCGCGCGGGCTCCGGCCGGGCTGCGGGCCGCGCTCCGAGCCGCGATCGCCTCCCGGATGGCCGTGTGCTGCCTCAGGTTACGCTCGTAGAGCGCGTCGATCTCGGCGTCGTGGGCCCACACCGCCTGCCCGGGGAAGATGCGGCGTACGCTCCTCGCCATCCGCTCGAGCAGCGGAGCGCCGGCCGCCCGGAGGATCACGTCGTGGAAGGCCTCGTTCGCACCGCTCCACTCGGCCAGCACGCGCGACTCGACCTTGCTCTCACCCGCGGCCCGGAGAGCGTGCGTGAGATCGGCGAACGACCGCTCCGCCTGCTCCAGAGCCGCGAGCTCGTCGTCCGTCACTCGAGGCGTCGCGAGCTCGATCGCGAGCCCCTCGAGCTCGGCCCGGACGAGAAAGGCCTCCCGGAGCTCCGCCCGGGAGACCTGGCGGACCCGCACGCCACGGTTCGGGACGAAGTCCACGAGCCCGAGGGCTGCGAGCTGGCGCAGCGCCTCCCGGACCGGCGTGCGGCTGACCGCGAACCGCTCCGAGAGCTGCTCCTGCCGCAGCACCGTCCCCGGCGCCAGCTCTCCCGAGAGGATCGCCTCCTCGATCTCGAGCGCGATGTCGTCGGCCTTCGTGGTCGCGGCGGCCATGCTGCGGGCTCAGTCTAGTGAGCGTTATCCTCCCGGGCGCGACTCGGCGGCGAGCGGGCCGAGCGACAGGGGAGGTGGTGAGCGCGTGATCGACATGACCGGCCGCGTCGTCCTGATCACGGGTGCCGGCGGCGGCATCGGAGCCGCCACGGCACGCACCATCGCGGCTGCCGACGGACAGGTCGTGCTCCACGACGTGCAGCCCGAACGCGTGGACGGCCTGGCAGCCGAGCTCGGCCGTCAAGCGCTTGCGGTCGTCGCCGACCTGGCCCAGCCTCGAGCGGCCGAGGAGCTCTGGGAGCACGCCCTCCGCTGGCGGGGCCGGGTCGACGTGCTCGTGAACAACGCCGGCATCTACGAGCCTGCCGAGGTCGACGCCGACCTCGACGGCTGGCTCGCCGCCTGGGAGCGGACGCTGGCCGTCAACCTCGTCTCGCCGGCTACCCTCTGCCGCGCAGCGATCCGGACGTTCCGCACGCAGGAAGGCGGCGGGATCATCGTCAACCTGGCAAGCCGCGCAGCCTTCCGCGGGGAGGATCCCGACTACTGGCACTACGCCGCCTCGAAAGCCGGCGTCGTCGCGATGACCCGGACGATCGCCCGGCAGTTCGGTCGGCAGGGCGTCACCGCTTTCGCCGTCGCACCCGGCTTCGTCGACACGCCGTTCAACCGCCCGGCCGTGGAGCGCTACGGTCTCGAGTTCTTCGCGCAGGACACGGGGCTCGGCGAGGTCGCTCATCCCCAGGACGTCGCAAACGTGATCGCCTTCCTCGCCTCCGGGCTGGCGCGCCACGCGACGGGGACGACGATCGACGTCAACGGCGCGAGCTACGTGCGCTGACGCGAGCCCCGGGAGAGGGAGGCCACTTGGACGTCTATCGCGCTGAAAACGTCGGCAGCCTCTTACGGCCCCCGTACTTGCTCGAGGCACGCGAGCAGCACGCCGATCGCCGGCTCGCCGAACCCGAGTTCAAGCGGCTCGAGGATCGTGCCGTCGACGAGGCCGTCGAGCTCCAGGAGCGCGTCGGATTGGACGTTCTCACCGACGGCGAGCTGCGACGCAACGTCTTCGCGAGCCAGCTCATCCAGTCATCGGAGGGCTTCGAGGCCGTTGCCGGCAACACCGTCGATTGGTTCCGCATGGACGGCAGCATCGAGACGAGTCCGGTCACGGTGGGTCTGACTGGACCGATCCGGCGCAAGCGACACCTGTGCGCCGAGGAGTTCGCGTACCTGCGAGGCCGAACGTCGAGGCCGACGAAGATCACGATCCCCGCCCCGACGATGTTCGCCTACTACTGGGTGCCCGGCGTCTCGGACGCCGCCTACCCGTCGACGGCGGCGTATCTCGAGGAGATCACTGGGATCCTCCGCGACGAGGTCGAGGAGCTCGTTCGCCTCGGGGCCGAGTACATCCAGATCGATGCCCCGGAGTTCGGGATGCTGATCGACCCGCATCAGCGCGACTGGTTTGCGGGGAAGGGGTTCGACCCCGACCGGCTCGTCCACGACGGCGTGGACATGATCAACGCCGTCCTCGCGGACGCACCCGTGCTCACCGGACTGCACGTCTGCCGCGGGAACGACGCGAACCGCTTCATGGCACGCGGCGGCTACGAGGGCATCGCGCGCGAGGTATTCGGCCGGAGCCATGTCGATGTCTTCCTGCTCGAGTACGACGACGATCGCTCCGGCGACTTCAGCTCGCTGGCGCACGTCCCTGACGACAAGATCGTCGTTCTCGGTCTGGTCTCGACCAAACGCAGGAGGCTCGAGCCTCCGGAGGCCCTCCGGACGAGGATCCAGGAGGCGACCCGGTACGTGCCAATCGAGCGGCTCGCTCTGAGCACCCAATGCGGCTTCGCGTCGGTGGCGACAGGCAACGACCTCAGCCCTGAGGAGCAGGAAGAGAAGCTGCGACTGGTCGTCTCCGTCAGCCGGGAGGTCTGGGCCTGACGAGCGCGCGGCTATCGCCGGCTCTCCGGAGGGGGCTCAGCGCTCCACGAGCTCGAGCAGCGCCCCGTCCGGGTCGGCGAAGACGGCAAGCCGCCAGGCGCGGCGCCCGAGCGGGCGGGCCGCTCGCCTGAGCTTGTCGCTGGCCGGCTCGGCCACTGACTCGATTTGCGGCGTGAACTCGTACGGCGGAATGACCAGCCGTCCGCCCCCTGCCTCGATTCGCTCGATGGCGGCGTCGAGGTCATCGACGCGAAAGCCGATGTGGTTGAGGCCAGGCGAGCCGGGCATCTGCGCTCGCCAGGCTTCGGTCGTGTCGGGTCCGTCGTCGCTCGCGGGAGTGCCGGCAACCATCAGCTCGAGGAGCTCGTCCTCCAGATGGAGGTACGCGTTCACGGGCGTCTTGCGAAGGACGCTGTATCCGAACGCAGCGGTGTAGAAGGCAATCGAGCGGTCGAGATCGCCGACTGTGAGACCGACGTGCTCGACGATCATGCTCGGTCTGCCTCTCCGTCGCCGGCGAAGCGATGCCGGTTGACACGCTCTCTCATCCGTGGGAGCATAGTGGATCCAATCACGTCGCTCGTGGCTCCATATGGGCCAGGTTGGGAAACAATAGGATCCTATGAGCCAAGCCTTGAGTCGGGGGGAGGCTGTA
>JBBILK010000056.1:0-10452 GCA_037444965.1 Actinomycetota bacterium
TCGTCGATCGAGCGGCAGATGCGCGCGTACCTCGCGTTGCCGCGCACCTCCTCACCGATCAGCTCGACGCCGCCCTTCGCCTCGATCGGCTCGAGCTCGCGCCCGTAGATCGAGAACACGGTCACGTCGAAGCCGAGCAGGGTCAGGTGCCCCGCCATCGCCGAGCCGCCGTGACCGGCTCCGAGCACCGTCACCTTCGTCTTGCCCGCGCCGTAGCGCTCCCGCTGCGGCGACGGCTCGCGCGTCGCGAGCGGTGGATCCGGGATGAGGCGTGTGTTGGGGGGATGCGGCACCATCGCCAGGCCGCCGCCACCCCCGTTCGTCTGGGGCGCCGGCGGTGCCTGCACGAGGCCGGTCGCGCCACCGCCCGCCTGACCGCCCAGCTCGCGGACGACCGCGCGGACGATCGAGTCGAAGTCAGCGCCCTGCATCTGGCGCACCTCCTTCTAGGTCGTCGCTCGCGGGTTCAGGCAGCCGCGCCGGCGCCGGGGAGCAGAGCCTCGACGTCCTCGTGCGGGCGCGGGATGACGTGCGTCGACACGAGCTCGCCGACCTTCGCGGCGGCCTCGGCGCCCGCGTCGGTCGATGCCTTGACGGCGCCGACGTCCCCGCGCACGAGCACGGTGACATAGCCGCCGCCGACCTGCTCCTTGCCGATCAGCGTCACGTTCGCGGCCTTGACCATGGCGTCGGCGGCCTCGATCGCGCCGACGAGCCCGCGCGTCTCGATCATGCCGAGCGCCTGCATGGAGCCTCCTGTCCGAGCCATCGTTCCTCCTTCTCCTTTCCGAGCTTCCCTGCTCAGGTCTTGCGGTAGGTGACTGTTCCCTCGACCGAGAGCGAGTCGAGGATCGCGACGATCGCCGCGTCGGCCGGGATCTCGCGAGTGCGCGCGGTCGCGCGGGCGGCCGAGCCGCGGGCAACCAGGACGAGCTCGCCCTCGCCCGCGCCGACCGTGTCCGCGGCGGCGAACGGGTCGCCGACGGCCCCGCCGGCCGGATCGGTGGCGCGAACGAGCATCAGCTTCATGCCGTGCAGACCCTCGTCCTTGGCCGTCGCTACCGCCTGGCCGACCACCCTGCACACGTCCATCAGACGACCTCCATGTAGCGGTTGCGCTCCCAGTCGGTGACCTGGCGCATGAAGAGGTCGACTTCGTGGCGGCCCATCGCGGCGAAGGTGTCGACGAACATGTCGCCGAAGGCCTCGCGGTAGAACGCGCTGCCCTCGAAGGCAGCGACGGCGTCGTGGAGCGTGGTCGGGATCCGCGGCGAGGTCGTGTCGAGATACGCGTCGCCGGGGGTGAACTCCGGCAGCGGCAGCTCCCGGGTCAAGCCGTCGACACCGGCGTGCAGTAGCCCTGCGAGCACCAGGTAGGGGTTCGCGTCGGCAGCGGCACCGCGCGCCTCGAGGCGGGTCGAGGCCCCGTGCCCGGCGATCGTGCGGACGGCGACCGTCCGGTTGTCGCCGCCCCAGCAGACGCAGGTCGGCGCGAACGAGTAGTCCTCGAACCGCTTGTACGAGTTGACGGTCGGGCAGTTGACCTGCGTGAGCTCGATCTGGTGCGCGAGCAGGCCCGTGAGCCAGCGGCGCATCAGGCTCGAGCGGATCAGGCCGTCGCCCTCGAGGTCCGCCGCTGCGAAGGCGTTCTCACCGGTGGACGAGCGCAGGCTCTGGTGGACGTGGAGCCCGTTCCCCGCCTCGCCGGGGAACGGCTTCGCCATGAACGTGGCGCGGACGCCGTGCTGGCGCGCGACCTCCTTCACGACGTACTTGAAGAGCATCGTGTTGTCGGCGACGTGGAGCGCCGGGCCGTACTCGAGGTTGACCTCGACCTGGGCCGGGCCGTACTCGACGTTCCACGCCTCGACGACGATCCCGATCCCGGCGAGCTTGTCGCAGATGTCGCCGACGATCGGGGCGACCTCGGCTCCCTTCGCAATCGAGTAGCAGTGGACGCCCGTGTAGAGGGGCTTCCACTCGGTCGTGCAGAGGTGGAACTCGATCTCCGTCGCCATCATCGGCTCGTAGCCGAGCTCGCCGACGCGCTCGACGGCCCGGACGAGCTGGTGGCGCGGGTTGACGGGGAGCGGCTCGTGCGTCGCTTCGTCGACCGTGTCGCACAGGCAGAGGGCCGTCCCCTCGCGCCAGGTGGCGAGGCGGAGCGTCGAGACGTCGGGGATCGCCGCCATGTCCGGCCACCCGTTGCCCCAGGGGCAGAACGGCGTGTCGAAGAGGTCGCTCCACAGGTCCCAGACCATGACGACGTTCGCGAGCGCGAAGCCGCGGTCGAGGATCTTCAGGAACTGGCTCGTGGGCACCCGCTTGCCCCGGGGAGTGCCCCAGACGTCCGGGAAGACGCACTCGACGGTGTGAACCCCGCTCTTCTCGAGCAGCTCGCGGGCGGCCTCGGCTCCCTCTGCTCCTCCCACGGCTACACCTCCTTTCGAGCGAACGCGTCCGGCCCGACGACCCAGTCGACCCCGGCGAGCGGCACGCCGGTGAGCGCGGAGGCTTCGAGCGACACCGCGCGGAGATCCTCGGGCTCGAGGTTGTGGACGTTGCCCTTGCCGCACGACTTCGCGATCACGGTCATCTCCATCACCATCGAGGTGAGGAAGTTCCGGACCCGCTCGGCCCCCTCCTCCGGGTCGAGGCGGGCCTCGAGCTCGGGGTCCTGCGTCGTGATCCCGACCGGGCAGCGGCCGGTGTGACAGTGGTGGCACGCGCCGGGCTCGGTGCCGAGCGCGTGGTAGTCGTCGAGGTAGCGCGGCGCGTTGCAGCCGAGCGCGATCAGCGCCGCCGTGCCGATCGCGACGCAGTCCGCGCCGAGCGCGTACGCCTTCGCGGCGTCGACGCCGTTGCGGATGCCGCCCGAGGCGATCAGCGGGATCTGGCCGTACATGCCGATCTCCTCGAGCGCGCGGCGCGCCGCCGGGATCGCGGCCAGCGTGGGGATGCCGGTGTGGTCGAGCTGGAACTCGGGCGCCGCCGCCGTCGATCCCTCCGTGCCGTCGACCACGATCGCGTCGCAGCCCGTCTTCGCAGCGATCTTCACGTCCTCGCGCACCCGGCAGGCGGCGAGCTTGAGGATGATCGGGATCTGGTAGTCGGTCGCCTCCCGGATCTCCTGGATCTTCACCTGCAGGTCGTCGGCGCCGAGGAAGTCCGGGTGGCGCACGGCGGAGCGCTGGTCGACCCCGACCGGCAGCGTGCGCATCCCCGCGACCTTCTCGGAGATCTTCATCCCGAGCAACAGCCCGCCGGTGCCCGGCTTCGCGCCCTGGCCGATCACGATCTCGATCGCGTCCGCCATGCGCAGGTGCTCGAGGTCGAGGCCGTAGCGCGACGGCGTCATCTGGTAGATCAGCTTCTTCGAGGCCTCGCGCTCCTCGGGGAGCATTCCGCCCTCGCCGGTGCAGGTCGCCGAGCCGACGCGGGAGAAGCCCATCCCGAGCGCCATCTTCGCGTTCGTGCCGAGGGCGCCGAAGCTCATCGAGGTCAGGTAGACGGGGATGTCGAGCTCGAGCGGCCGCGCGACGAGGTCGGGCTTGCCGCCGCCGATCACGGTCGCCGTCTCGCAGTGCTCCCGGTAGCCCTCGAGGGGTAGCCGGGTCATCACCGCGGGCAGGAAGAGGAGATCGTCGAGCGAGGGGAAGCGCTGGAAGGTCGAGAAGCCCCGGATCTGGTAGCGGCCGAGCTCCGCCTTCGCGTGGATGTCCCGGATGATCTCGGCCCGCCAGACGTGGGAGCGCCCCTGGACGATGCCTCCCTCGCGGTGGCCGTTCTCGGTTCCGCTCATATCTTCAGCCATGCCTCGGGGTTGCGGTTGTCGAAGTACCAGAGCTTCTGCCCGGCGACGATCTTCTTGAACGGGAAGCTCCCGTCGATGCCGTGCTCCCGCAGGATCGCGTGAACGCGGGCCATGTCCTCGTCGTCCGGGTCGACGACGTTCGCGTCGTTGCCGAGGCCGCGGATCGAGCCGGCGACGTAGATCCGTCCCTCCCAGAGCGAGTCGCCGAGCGCCTCGCCGGCGTCCCCGAGGACGATCAGGTCGCCGGCATGGGTCATGAAGCCGGCGAGGTAACCGACGGAGCCCTCGACGATCAGCGTCCCGCCCTTCATCGCCGCGCCCGTGCGCGGGCCGCAGTCGCCCTTGACGTGGAGGACGCCCCCGCGCATGCCGGCGCCCGTGCCGAGCGCCGCCGAGCCGCCGACCGTGATCGAGCCGGAGGCCATCGCCTCGCCCGTGCCCCAGCCGACGTTGCGCGTGACCTCGATGTGCGCCCCGCTGTTGAGTCCCCCGCAGTAGTAGCCGCACGAGCCGTCGAAGACGATCCGCACGCCGCCCCCCTGGCCGACGGCGAGGTTGTGGCGCGCCCGCGGGTTCTTGACGACGATCTCCTTCACGCCCTCGGCCGTCAGGCGCCGTAGCTCGCGGTTCAGATGTTCGACGACGTCCGCGTCGATCTCGACGCGGGTGTCCGAGAGCTGCACCTCTCCCGCCCGTGTCATCACACGATCTCCTGGAGCACGCGCCCGGTCGTCTCCCAGACGAACACCGAGCGCGGGTCGGGATGGACCGTCTCGAGCTCCTGCGGGAACACCGCGCGGATCGCCTGCTCCTCGGTCGCCATCGCGATGTCGCCGCCGACGTGGGTGACGACGATGTGCTTGGCCGCGAACCGGTCCTTCGCGGAGCCGATTGCATCCGCGGTGCAGAGCAGGTACGCGAAGACGCCGTCGAGCTCGTAGACGGAGCCCTTGAGCGCTTCGTAGAAGGACTGCCCCGCCTCCATCTTGTCGGCGAGGTAGACCGCGATCAGCTCCGAGTCGTTGCCCGTGTGAAAGCGGTACCCCTCCTGCTCGAGCAGGCGGCGGAACTTGTAGTAGTTCGTCAGCTGCCCGTTGTGGACGATCGCGATGTCCGGGAACGGCTCGGCCCAGAACGGGTGGCCGTAGGCGACGGCGGTGATCGACTCCGTCGCGAGGCGCACGTGGCCGAGCCCGTGCGTCCCCCGGAACTCGCTGATCCCGTGGCGCGCGTCGACGTCGTCGGCGTCCCCGAGGTCCTTCACGATCTCGAGCGAGCGGCCGACCGACTGGATCTCGACGTCGCCGACGGACTCGACCACGTGGACGAGCTCCCGCACGGTGCCGTCGAAGCGAACGACCAGGCGGACGAAGCGATCGGAAGCGTCGGGATTGCGGTCGACGGTCGTGTCGACCTCGACGTCGCCGCCCGAGCCGAGGATCGTCTGCATCAGCGTCTCGATCTTCGGCTCCCAGCTGCTCGCATCGGGGAAGCGCAGGCGGACGATCAGCCGGTCCGGCTGGGGCTCGCCGTAGAGCGCGAACCCCGTCGAGTCGACGCCGCGGTGCCTCATCGCGGCGCACATCCGGACGAGGCTCTCGCCGATCGGCCCGGGGCCCTCGAGGAGGATGCCGGCGACCCCGCACATCACGCGGCCGCCGTTGGAAGATGGGACTCCGCGATCAGCTCGATCGCGACCCGGTGCGCCTCCGAGATGTGGTGGTGGACGCCGTCGCGGGTACGAGCGGGGTCTCTCGCCGCGAAGGCCTCCACGATCTCCCGGTGCTGGGCGTACGTCCGGCGCATCGCCTCGGCCGACTGCCGCTGGAAGGCGAAGATGCTGAGCGCGATCTGCTGCGACCAGACGATCTCGAGCAAGGCCATCAGGAGCCGGTTGTCACAGGGCTCGCAGAGGCGCTGGTGGAACTCCCGGTTGAGCGTGAACGCGCGCTCCATGTCGAAGCTCGTCGCTCGCTCGATCTCGTCGGCCAGCCGCCGCACGAGCTCGACCTGGGCCGGCGTGGCGCGCACGCACGCCGCCGCCGCCGCGTAGGGCTCGAGCAGGCCGCGCACCTCGTAGATCTCGGAGACCTCGCGCTCGCCGAAGGCGCTGACGAACGCGCCGCGACGCGGGTGCAGCTCGACCAGGCCCTCCCGCGCGAGCGAGTGCAGCGCCTCCCGCACCGGTGTCCGCGAGACGCCGAGCTCGCGGGCGATCTGCTCCTGGTTGATCCGCTCGGAGGGCCCGAACTGTCCCGCGAGGATGGCGCGCTTCAAGGCGTCGTGGATCGAGGCGGCGAGGTGCGGGGGCGCGGCCGACGAGTCGAGCGGGAGGCGGCGCGGCGCGCGGTCTTCGGGGAGCATCGGCGACTGTATCCGGATGTAATCAGCGGTTTCTGTATACGCCGTTCGTAGCCGGGTACTGTATACGGTTCCTCGGGCTTGTCAAGGGGCAGTTTTCGTGCTTCGCTCGCGCTGCCAGCGAACCGTCCTGCGAGGAGGTCTCGATGCCCGAGCTGACCGTGAACGGCGCAACGCTCCACTACGAGGACGAGGGGACCGGCCGGCCCGTCCTCTTCCTCCACGGCGTCTGGATGAGCGGCCGCTTCTTCGAGCGGCAACGCCCCTACTTCCGGGAGCGCTACCGCACCATCGTGCTCGACCTGCGAAGCCACGGCCGCTCGCCGCACGTGCACGAAGGGCACACGGTGGCCCAGCACGCGCGTGACCTCCACGCGGTGATCGGAGAGCTCGGGCTCGCGGGCGCCGTCGTCGTCGGCTGGTCGATGGGTGCCTTCGTGATCTGGGACTACGTGCGGCAGTTCGGCAGCGGGAGCCTGGCCGGTGTCGTCGTCGTCGACCAGTCCCCCTCCGACTACAGGTGGCCCGACTGGCCGCACGGCTTCCTCGACTTCGAGGGGCTCTGCCACGTGATGTCGGCCGTCCAGACCGACCGTGAGGCGCTCGTTCGCGACTTCCTCCCGCTCATGTTCAAGGAGCCGCCGACCGAGGACGACGAGGCGTGGATGGTCGAGGAGATCCTGCGCCCGCCGGCTTCGGTCGCGAGCGCGATCATCTTCGACCAGACGGTGCAGGACTACCGGTCCGTGCTTCCGAGCGTCACCGTCCCGGCCCTCGTCGTCACGGGCGCGGACGAGAAGCTCGTCCCGGTCGCGGCGGAGGAGGAGGTCGCCTCGCGGATGCCGGACGCCCGCCTCGTCGTCTTCGAGGAGTCGGGCCACTGCCCGTTCCTCGAGGAGCCGGATCGCTTCAACCGGGTCGTCGACGAGTTCGTCGCGCGGCTACAGCCGTGACTCGTCGATCGCGAGCACGACCTTCCCGAAGCGGTCCGGCGCGTCGAGGCGCTCGTGCGCGGCGGCGGCGTCCCGAAGCGGGAACACCGAGTCGATCACCGGTCGCCAGGAGGTCTCGGAGACGTGCGCGAGGAGCGCGTCGAACTCGCGCGGGCTGCCGAGGGTGGTGCCGATGATCTGCTGGTGCTCGAGGAAGAGCCGCGAGATCAGCACGCGGCCGTAGTCGCCGCCCGTGTCGGCGAAGTTGACAAGGCGGCCGCCGCGCGAGAGGCACGAGAGCGCTCCGTCCCAGACCTCCTCCCCGCCGACGCTGTCGACGACGACGTCCACGGGGCCGATCCGCTCCGCCCAGCCGGGCTCGCGGTAGAGCGTGCCGCCCTCGGCACCGAGCTCCTGGAGACGGCCGAGCTTCTCCTGGGAGGACGTCGTGACGAGGACGCGCGCCCCCAGCGCGGCCGCGATCTGCACGCAGAACACGGCGGCGCCGCCGCCCGCGCCAGGCACGAGCACGGTCTTCCCGGGGCCGGCTTCGCCGTGGGTGGCGGCGGCCCGCCAGGCGGTCAGCCCCGCCACCGGCAGCGCCGCGGTCTCGGCCCACGACCAGCCGCGAGGACGCAGCCGGACGTTCTCGGCCCTGACGGCGATGCGCTCGGCGTACGTGCCCTGATCCGGCACGCCGAGGATCGCGAACTCCGGGGCGGGCGCGTGCTCGTGCGGCCCCCAGTCCCGCGCCGGGTAGATCACGACCTCGTCGCCGACGGCGACGCTCTCGACCCCGGAACCGACGGCCGAGACGACGCCGGCGCCGTCCGAGCCGAGCACGACCGGCAGCGCCGCCTTCCCCCCGCGCCGGATCCACCAGTCGCGCCGGTTGAGCGAGGCGGCGACGAGATCGACGACCACGTCGCCGGGGCCGGGAACCGGATCGGGCAGCTCGGCGGCGACGAGGCCCGTAGGATCACCGAACTCGCGGAGCAGGACGGCGAGCATCAGGAATCTCCTTTCACGTCCAGAGAGGAAGGCAATGGGAAGGCTAGACGGGAAAGTCTGCGTGATCACGGGAGCAGGCAGCGGCATCGGCAAGGCGTCCGCGATCCGGTTCGGCGCCGAGGGCGGGCGGATCGCCTGCGCCGACGTCGTCGAGGAGACGGGCCGGGCGACCGCCGCCGAGATCGCCGCCGCCGGCGGGGAGGCCGAGTTCTTCCGGGTCGACGTCACCGACGAGGAGAGCGTCCGGGCGCTCTACGACGCGGTCGAAGAGCGGTTCGGCGCCGTCCACGTCCTCCTCAACAACGCGGGCGTCCTGCTCCCCGGCGACGTCTCCGTGCTGGACACCGACCTCGACACGTGGCACCGCGTCCTCGCGATCAACCTGACGGGCGTCTTTCTCTGCTGCAAGCTCGGGATCCCGAAGCTCCTCGCGGCCGGCGGCGGCTCGGTCGTCAACATGGGCTCGATCTCCGGCCTCGTCGGCTCCGCGACCTCGCAGATCGGGTACGCCGCTTCGAAGGGCGGCGTGATCGCGATCACGCGGGACATCGCCGTCGAGTTCGCGCGCCTCGGCGTCCGCGCGAACGCGCTCTGCCCGGGACCCGTCGAGACGCCGCTCGCGCTCCAGCTCTACGCCGACGAGGCCGCTTGGCGCCGCCGCCAGGTGCACCTCCCGACCGGACGGCTGGGCAAGCCGGAGGAGGTCGCCGAGGCGGCGCTCTTCCTCGCGAGCGACGAGTCGAGCTGGGTGACTGGCACGTGTCTCGTCGTCGACGGCGGCACGAGCGTCGCGTACACCACGCCCGAATAGCTAGTCTCAGTCGCTGTGAGCTCCGTGTCCGTCGCCGACCTGGGTGGAGGGGTGCACCGCATCACCCATCCCCTCCCCTGGGCGCTGAACCACATCCACTGCTACGCGGTCGAGGACACCGACGGCTGGACGATCATCGACAGCGCTCTCGCCTCGCCCGAGGCCGAAGGGCGCTGGCGGGAGGCGCTCGCGCAGCTCGGAGACCCTCGGATCCACCGCGTCCTGATCACCCACTACCACCCCGACCACATCACCGGCGGGGCCGGCCTCGTCCGGCTCGTCGAGCCCGACGAGGTCGTGCAAGGCGCCTACGACTGGGAGCTCACCCAGCGGGTCTACCAGGATCCCGACGACCTCGCAAAGCTCGAGCGCTACTTCCTCGAGCAGGGGATGCCGCCCGACGTCACGACCGAGGCGATCGCGGACGAGGCTACTACATCGTCCCGCCGGCGGAGCCGACGCGCCTCGTCGAGGAGGGCGACACGGTCGAGCTCGGCGGCGAGGGCTTCCGCGTCCTGCACCTCTCCGGCCACGCCGACGGGCACATCGTCCTCGTCGGCGAGCGAACGGGCCGCATGTTCGGCGGCGACGTCCTACTCCAGAAGATCACGCCGAACATCGGCCTCTGGCACGACACCCTCCCCGACCCGCTCGGGCGCTACTTCGCGACGCTCGAGCGGATCGCCGAGCTCGATCCGGCGATCGTCTACCCGGGCCACAAGCAGGTGATCGAGGATGCGCCCGCCCGGGCCGCCGAGATCCGCGAGCACCACCACCTCCGTCTCGACGCCCACGAGGAGGCCCTGCGCGCCGGGGCGGTCACGCCCTACGACTGCGCCAAGCGCATCTGGGGCGACGTCCTCGGGCGCCACGAGCGGCGCTTCGCGCTGGTCGAGGCGATCTCGCACCTCGTCCGCCTCGCGCTGCTCGGCCGCGCCGAGGAGGTCGAGACCGGCCGCTGGCGCGCGGTCTGAGCTCAGCGGCGCGCGCCGAGGTACGTCAGCACCGCGCGCTTGCCGAAGTCGCGGTAGCGGGCGTGGGTCGCCTTCCAGTCGTCCTCCTGGAGCCACTGGAGGAAGACGCCCTCGATCAGCGCCCGCATCCCGGCGGCCGCCTCGTCGACGTCCCGCACGTGGAAGGCGCCCTCGGCGACGCCCGCCCGGATCACCTCGGCATAGAGGCCGTTCACCCACACCCGGAAGTCGTCCGAGAGCTCGTTGAAGCGATGCTCACGCGCTGCGTACTCGACGAGGTCGAGGTAGACGACGTAGAAGCGGCGGTTCGCCTCCGGCTCGGCGAAGATCACGTCGAGCATGGCGAGGAGCCTCGCCTCCGCCGTCTCGGCCGGGGCGATCGTCGACCGGATGCGCTCGGCCACCTGCGTGAGCACCCAGCGCATCGTCGCGAGGATCAGGTTCTCCTTCGTCTTGAAGTAGTACGGGATCAGCCCCTTGCTCATCCCAGCCGCCTCGGCGATCCGCCGCAGCGAGGCCGCGTGCACGCCCCGGTCGCCGATCAGCCGG